>NZ_DJAU01000056.1:0-107659 GCF_002429725.1 Lysinibacillus sp. UBA5994
TTAGACTGGTGGTTCTGATTTTTACTTTTTTATGAATTTTGAATGATGTTACGCTACTTCTTAAGTAAATATGGAATGTATACGAAATGCGCAATTCAGAGGTACTTGTCAAAATTGCTGATGAACTGAATCAGTTGTGAAATTTAAACTTAACTAAGTAGTGAAAGGGGCGTTTGCATAGCAAAACGCCCCTTTCAGATATTTAGTGCCTTTATGCGGATAATTGCTGAATGGCTAATTCAAATTGCTCTCTTGGTTTTACCCCATAAAGTTCTATATTGTTATAGAAATAAGAAGCAAGCATAAAATCAATCGCCTCTTGAAGTGTGTAGTCCCGATGTTCCATTACTAATGATAAATATGTTTTAAAATAATCGACATTTTGTACTTTTGCATGTTTCATGACAAAGGTCAAACTCTCCTTATCATTAAAATAAATATTTCCTGACACAATTGCTTATTATAACACCTTTCCTATAGGAAGCAAGTTTCCCCTATTGTAAATTCATCTTTACAAACGTTTACAAAGCATTACATTCCTTTACATCTCTTTTACGAACCGTTTATACGACTTCAACAATCAGTCATTATAGTAAAGATTGTAAGACAAATAACTATAAAACAGTTCATGACGGAGGCAAATGAGATGAAAAAGTGGAAGTACTTAACGATGACAGCGGTAATGGGTTCTGCATTAATGCTAGGTGCATGTGGTAGCGATTCTGCACAAAACGGAAACAATACAGAAACGAACGCACCAGCAAGCTCAGGACAAGAAGCTGCTGATGAAAAGCTACAAGGGTCTGTAGCTGGAGATGGCTCATCAACAGTAGCACCAATCATTGAGGCAGTTGTTGAAGAGTATGCAGGTACACAACCAGATGTCAAAGTATCAGTGGGGGTTTCTGGTACTGGTGGTGGTTTTGAAAAATTCATCGCAGGTGAAACAGACTTTTCAAATGCATCTCGTAATATAAAAGATGAAGAGAAAGCGAAATTAGAAGAAGCGGGCATTGATTTTACAGAGCTAGCTTTAGCATATGACGGTTTATCAGTAGTCGTGAACCCAGAAAATGATTGGGCGAAGGACTTAACGGTAGAACAACTACAAAAAATTTGGATTGAAGATGGGACAGAGAAAAAATGGTCTGATATTGATCCATCATGGCCAGATGAAAAAATCGTTTACTATTCACCAGGTACTGATTCAGGCACATACGATTACTTTGATGAAGTGATTTTAGATGGAGCAGATCTAGTAAGCTCAGCAACATTATCAGAGGATGATAATATGCTAGTGCAAGGTGTAGCTGGTGATAAAAATGCGATTGGCTTCTTCGGTTATGCTTACTACCTTGAAAATAAAGATAAATTAAACATTGTCAAAGTAAATGGCGTAGAGCCAACAAATGAAACAATTGAAGGTGGCGAATATACACCACTTTCACGTCCATTATTCACATACGTAAAAAATAGTGCAATGAAGGACAATGAAGCAGCATACGACTTCATTAAATTTACACTTGAAAACGCAGGCGATATGGCTGAAGCAGTGGGCTATGTTCGTTTACCTGAAGAAAAATATACTGAAGGCTTAAAAATTTTAGAAGGCTTAAAATAAGAAGACATGCATAGAGGGGAAGAGATGTATGCTCTTTCCCTCACTTATTTGAAAGGAGCTCCCAATGGTTTCTCAAAAGGAAAATAAGACATCATCTGTGCAGCAATTAATTGCAAATTCGCGCAACCAAAAAACAAAGAAAATAGTGGAAAAAGCCATGCCAGCTCTATTATTTTCTGCAGCTATTATTTCGATATTAACAACATTTGGCATTGTTTTCACCCTTATTTTTGAAACGTTTGAATTCTTTAAACGTGTGTCGATTACGGATTTCCTTTTCGGTACTAAATGGTTACCGTTTTCAGGTAACGAACCGTTATTTGGGATACTGCCATTAATCGCTGGTACATTAAAAGTGACACTTATTGCAGTTGTAGTAGCTGTACCATTTGGAATTGCTTCAGCTATCTATTTAAGTGAATATGCAAGTGAGAAAACACGACGTACAGTGAAACCTATTTTAGAGGTATTAGCAGGTGTGCCAACAATTGTTTATGGCTTCTTCGCTTTAACATTTGTCACACCAGTTTTACAAGAAATTGTACCTGGACTCAAACTATTTAATGCATTAAGTCCTGGTATTGTTGTAGGGATTATGATTTTACCAATGATTACATCTCTTTCAGAAGATGCCATGTCATCTGTACCAAATAGTATGCGTGAAGGAGCCTTAGCTCTAGGTGCGACGAAATTTGAAGTAGCAATCAAAGTAGTATTACCAGCTGCGCTTTCAGGGATTGTCGCTTCTGTTGTGTTAGCTATTTCCCGGGCAATTGGAGAAACAATGATTGTATCGCTTGCAGGTGGTTCAACACCGAAATTTGACCTCAATGTGACAGACTCTATTCAAACAATGACTGCATACATTGTACAGGTTTCAACTGGTGATGCGGGTTATGGTACAACCATTTATTACTCAATTTATTCAGTAGGATTTACACTATTTATCTTTACTCTAGTAATGAATTTACTTGCTCACTATATTTCGAAACGCTTCAGGGAGGTTTACTAGCATGCGCTATATGGATGACACAGTCGTCATGAAACGAATGACAAAGCGTATTACAGCAAATAAAGTTTGGAAAACTCTCTTTTTCTTAGCTACTACGTTTGCACTTGTTGCTTTAGCTATTTTACTGTACCGCATTGTGACACAGGGAATTGATTACTTAAATATCGATTTCTTGACGAATTTTGCATCACGATTTGCGGATAAGGCAGGTATCAAAGCTGCTTTAATCGGTTCGCTTTGGTTAATGGCAGTTGTAGCACCAGTATCGATTATTTTAGGAGTTGGTACTGCGATTTATTTAGAGGAGTATGCCAAGAAAAATAAAATCAATGACTTTATTCGCATGAATATATCGAATCTAGCAGGTGTTCCTTCCATTGTTTTTGGATTACTTGGATTAACTATTTTTGTACGTATGATGGGTCTAGGAAAAAGCATTTTAGCTGCTGGCTTTACAATGAGTTTGTTAATTTTACCTGTTATCATTGTAGCGGCTCAAGAGGCTATTCGTGCAGTGCCAAACGAACAACGTGAAGCTTCATATGGCATGGGTGCAACGAAATGGCAAACGATTTTGCGTGTTGTATTGCCAGCTGCCATTCCAGGTATTTTAACAGGAAGTATTTTAGCCTTGTCTCGTGCCATTGGAGAAACAGCTCCACTAGTTGTAATTGGAATTCCAGTTATCCTCCAGTTTTTACCGAATGGTTTACTGAGTCAATTTACAGCATTACCAATGCAAATCTATGATTGGGCAAAACGACCACAAGAAGCCTTTCAATACGTAGCAGCCGCAGGTATTTTAGTGCTTATGACAGTGCTGCTATTAATGAATTCGATTGCCATCTATATCCGAAATAAATTCCAAAAACGTTATTAATGAGGTGACCTTATGGTATTAGATTTTAAAGAGGAAAAAACAATTGTCAAACGGAACCAGGCAACGACTAAGCCTATAGCAGATGTGGCGAAAAATATTGTCTATGATACACGCAATTTAAACTTATGGTATGGTGATCATCATGGTTTAAAAGATGTTAATTTAAGCATCTATGAAAATGAAGTAACGGCTATTATTGGACCATCTGGCTGTGGGAAATCTACGTATCTAAAAACATTAAACCGCATGGTTGAACTTGTACCAATCGTACGTACATCAGGAGAAATTTTATATCGTGAGCGAAATATTTTAGATAAAAACTATACGGTAGAGGAATTAAGAACACGTGTAGGTATGGTATTCCAAAAGCCAAACCCGTTTCCAAAATCCATTTATGATAACATTGCCTATGGACCAAGAATTCATGGCATTAAAAATAAAAAAATTCTCGATGAAATTGTGGAGAAATCATTAAGAGGGGCAGCCATTTGGGACGAGGTAAAAGACCGTTTGAATCAAAATGCTTACGGATTATCAGGTGGTCAGCAACAACGTATTTGTATTGCACGTTGCTTAGCGATTGAGCCTGATGTCATCTTAATGGATGAGCCAACATCTGCCTTAGATCCGATTTCTACGTTGAAAGTGGAAGAGCTGGTTCAAGAACTGAAAAAGGATTATTCCATTGTCATCGTGACACATAATATGCAGCAAGCGGCACGTATTTCTGATCGTACAGCATTCTTCCTAAGTGGAGAGGTTGTCGAATACGATAAAACGGATGTTATTTTCCAAACACCAGCAGATCAACGTACAGAAGACTATATTTCGGGACGTTTCGGCTAAGGAGGAGCAATGAATGATCGTACGTGAACGTTTTGAACAAGAGTTAAAAGAGGTACAGGGGCAATTTCTTGCAATTGCTAATAGCAGTATCCTTGCATTAAAAACAGCTTTTGAAGCATTGGTAGAGCAGGATTTAGAAAAGTCTTTGAAAATTTTGGAGGACGATTTAATCATTAATCGCCTTGAAGAAGAAATTAATGACCATGTGATCCTAATGATTGCCAAGCAACAACCAGTAGCAACAGATTTACGCCGTCTCATGGTTCTCGTAAAGGCAGCTTCAGATATGGAAAGAGTAGGGGACTATGCGGTTAATATAGCTAAAGAAGCAATTCGAATTGGTAAGGAGCCGATGATATTCCCAATAACAAATCTCCAAACCATGTGCAATAAAACAGTAGAAATGCTAGAGAGCATCATGAAGGCCTTTACTGAGGAAGATACGGTACGCGCTAAAGAGATTGCAGAGTTAGATGATTACGTGGACGATTTATACGGGGCAACGATCACCCTTTTACTCCGTGCTGGGGTAGAAAATCCCTCCCATATTTCACAGATTACGCACCTAACATTTATTTGCCGCTATTTAGAGCGTTCTGCTGACCATGCTACAAATATTGCTGAACATCTATTTTACTTAGTAAAAGGCAAACATTATGAATTAAATAATTAAGAAAGAAGAGCTGCGTTTTAGCTCTTTTTTTCATTTGTAGAAAAAAATCTCCTGTGGCAGCAACATTGTCTTTGGCTGTAACGTCTTTATAGCAAGCGTTTTTGTATTGTCAAATTTTTTTTTTGGTTATACTATAGACATTATCCAAAAAATGTGGTGCTTAGGAGGTGCTGCTACATGAAAGATGCAATTGAATCCCTCATCAAGCAATTTGACAAGCAGTTGACAATAGAACAACTTGACTATTTACGTTTTCTCTATGAAAACCTACATATAGAGGAGTTAAGTGAAGGGGAACAACATTATTTTATCGATTATTTTTTCAAGAGTGAGCCATTACGAAATATGGCAGCATTTGCTCTGGAATTGACGGATATCATGCATGAAATCCAAGAGAATATTCCTGCTATTGAGAAGGCAGAACGCTTAGCAAATGGCAAAGAGCAACGCCAGTATTATGAACGAAAATGGTCAGAGCTTAGACGTCAAAAGCTTAAGCAACAGACAACGAAAAGCGGCAATATTTACTATGTACCCTTTCATGATTATCAACAAGACCCTGGCCCGATGATTATTTGTTTAGAACAAACGACAGGAATGGCCGCTTATTCTGAGATTTGTAAAAGTATGATTTTAGCGTTATTTATGAGTGCACATCGAGAAGGCCGTGATTTATACATTGTACCGTATGATCGGCAAATTCATGTCCACTACCGCTTTGAAAATGGTCATTTAAATTTAGCTGATTTTAAAAGTTTTATCGAATATAAGGCAAAGGGAGAGGCAGCCATTTTACCTGTTTTACAATTTGTGAAAGCATTGCTACAGGAAAATCAATTAGGTACAGAAGCAGATGTCATTATTTTTACAGAAGGAGCACCTATTGATGGGCAGCATCTCGTTGGCAAGCAAGCAAAAATGATGCTAAAGGAAATGAAGCAAAAATATCATGCTGAATTTTCGGTAATTGCCATGCATGAACATAACTTTAATAAACAGCAATTTTGGTTTGCTAGTAAGGCTTTTTTTGCAGATGATGCCATACAATAACAAGAACGGGGCTAACCATTACTGAAGGTCGGCTCCTTTTTGCTGGCGATACATAGGTAGTTATAAAGGAGAAATACATGGATTCATTACATTGGTTATTACCTAAATTTACAGTCCCAACCTGGCTAGATGGCTTAATTGCTGTCATTATTTGTTTAGTCGGGTGGCTTATTCAACGATTCATCATCAAAAAAATTATTCATCGTGTTGTGCTATTTTTAAAAGATCGTCAGCGCAATTTCCAAGCAAATGTACTGGCTCAATTTAGTAAAGCAATTGGCTATGCCTTTATGACGACGGTCATTGTGCTAAGCTTATCTTATTTAATAAAAGTCCCTTTATTTACACATCCATCAACAAAGAATTTTGTATTGTCTATTATGGTGTTTTTTGCTTTTAAAGGGATTTATGATGTTTTGAATTTTTATACGAAACAACCATTTGAATTAACAAGCGAAGAGGATCAAAATGTTTTACTACCGTTTTTTCTACGAATCGGTAAAGTACTTATCATGATTTTTGCTATGTTTACGATTGCTTCCTTTTGGGATTTTAATCTGAATGGCTTTTTAACTGGAATCGGCTTAACGGGTGTGGCGATTGCCTTTGGGATTCGCGATACACTAGCGCATGTATTTGGTGGCATGTCCGTAGCTTTAGATAATCCATTCCAAATAGGAGATTGGATTGCGACAGAGGATCAAAAAATTGAAGGAACGATTGAGGATATTAATTTAAGAAGTACGTTAATTCAAACAGGAGACAAAGGACTTGTGTATGTGCCGAACTCCTATTTAGTGAATCGCCCACTTTATAATTTATCTAAACGAGAAAAACGGAAATGTGAGCAATTTTTATATATCGCTGCTGCTAATAATGAGGAAGACATACGTAGCGCTTTAACGGCCATTCATAAGGAAATTTATTTACATGCTAAAACAGAGAAAGACATGATTCATGTATTTATAGATGAATTTCATCATGATTCGTATCGCGTGCTTGTTCGATTCTTTGTTGCCACAAATGATACCGCTGTTATGCTGGAAGTGCGGCAGGATATTTTATTTGCCATTCGTCAAATAATGGAGGAGCTATCGATTACATTAGCTAGCCATCCTGAAGAAGAAAGTCTGCGAAATAAAAAATAAATTGAATTGTAAGATAGTTTGCTTTACAATATTACCAAGAAATCAGCTTTGATGAAGAGTAGTAGCTAGTACAATTTGTTATAGAGAGCTAGTGGTTGGTGAAAACTAGTACAAATGTTTAGTGAATGGACTTCGGAGCTCTAATCCTGAAAAAAGTACGGATTAGCGGATGCCTACGTTACAAGGCTTAGAGAGGGTTTTCCTATCAGGAGACCAATGAAGGTGGCACCACGGCTTTTCCGTCCTTTTGGGATGGAAAGGCCTTTTTATATTTTTTTCTTTAGACGGCAAATGTTTTAGCTGAATGAAGAGAGAGCCTTTAGCAGATTTCTGCTGCTAAAGATAGATGAGGTGTAGATGAGCAGAGCTTAGAGAAGGAGAGAAGAGTATGACAGTTGAGCTTAGAAAGTATGCTATGAAAGTATTACATGGGGATATGATGACCCCGATCTCTGTGTATCAATCACTGAAAGGGCAGCATAAAATGTTGTTCGAATCCTCAGCGAAACATGAGGAAAGTGGGCGATATTCCTTTATCGCCATCAATCCAGTGGCTGAACTAAAAGGAAACAATGAAGAATTCGTGTTTTCAAAAGGAGCAGAAAATGACAAGGCTAGAGGCAATGTGCTTGATCGATTAAAAGAACTAATACCCTTTCATAAAGAAAGCTATCCTTTTGCATTCTTTGGAGGAGCTATAGGTTTCTTTGGCTATGAAACAGCATTTTACACAGAAAAAATAGGTGACTATTTACAGGATGATTTAGCTATGCCTGATGTTCATGTTTTTTTCTATGATACATTTATTGTTTTTGATCATCTAACACAAGAAATTACACTAGCTTCGATTGATCTATTTCAGGATGGGCGTTCATTAGAGGAGATGGAAGCTGCTATTACAAGGATGGAGCAACAGCTTTGTGCAGGTACGACCTTTGAGGTATTAAAGGTGGATGAGCTACAGTTTAAGCCTATGATTTCAAAGGAACGATTTGTTGCTTTGGTGGAACGTGCTAAGCAGCATATTTTGAGAGGTGATATTTTCCAAATTGTGTTATCGCAACGTTTTTCTGCGCCGTTTACAGGTTCGCCGTTCTCGCTCTATCGTCAATTGCGCACGTCTAACCCATCACCCTATATGTTTTATATGGATTATGGTGACTATATTATTTTAGGAACATCTCCTGAAAGTCTTGTAAAAGTAAAAAATCGAAAAGTGACAACCAATCCAATAGCAGGTACAAAGCCGCGTGGCACGACAATAGAACAGGATGAAGCCATCGCAAATGCGCTATTAGTGGATAGCAAGGAAATAGCTGAACACCGTATGTTAGTGGATTTGGGTCGCAATGATCTTGGACGTATTGCAAAAGTGGGTTCTGTCAAGCTAACCAAATACATGAAAATTGAGCGCTATAAATATGTGATGCATATGGTATCTGAGGTTATTGCCGAATTGCGAGATGACCTCCATGTACTGGATGTACTTCGTGCTTGTTTACCTGCTGGTACAGTGTCAGGGGCACCAAAAATTCGGGCCATGCAATTGATTAATGAATTAGAACCAGTAAAGCGTGGGGTGTATGCGGGAGCAGTAGGCTATATTTCGACAACTGGTGATATGGACTTGGCCCTTGCGATTCGCACGATGCTCATTAAGGATCAAAAGGCACATGTACAGGCAGGAGCAGGTATTGTTTATGATTCGATTCCATTGTCAGAATATGAAGAAACACTGAATAAGGCACGTGCCCTATTGGAGGTAAAAAAATGATTCTAATCATAGATAACTACGATTCTTTTACCTATAATTTATTTCAACAAATCAGTATGCTTGGAAAAAGCGTCAAGGTCGTACGAAATGATGTCATTACTATAGAAGAAATTCAAAAACTGTCGCCAGAAGCCATCATTTTATCACCAGGGCCAGGAACGCCAAATGAAGCAGGGATAACGATAGAGGTCATCAAGGAACTCTATCAAAAATTCCCTATTTTAGGTATATGTCTTGGGCACCAATCGATAGGTCAGGCTTTTGGCGCAAATATAGTACAGGCAAAAAATATTATGCATGGAAAGCTGTCCCCATTACAATACGAGCAAACAGGTTTATTTGCCCAATTAGATGGGGATATCGAGGTTATGCGATATCATTCACTTATTATTGAAGAACAAACTTTACACAAGGATTTTAAAATACTCGCCACAGCAGGTGATGACGGAGAGATTATGGCCATTCAACATAAAGAATATCCTCTTTATGGTCTGCAGTTTCATCCAGAATCAATCGGCACAAAAGAAGGCAGTATGATGATGCAAGCCTTTCTAGAAAGTATAGCGTAATAAAAAAGCTGTCGCCTCATATATGAATGGGCGACAGCTTTTTAAATTATTGTTTCTTACCTGTAATTAAATTAGCTATTTCTTCTAATGTCATGGCAGAATTGACTTCATAGGAGCCGATTTGTAAGCTTCTAGCATATTTAGGGTTAGCAAGTAGTAACTCCATTTCAACACTATTGGTAATAATGCCACCGTCTTCAAGTTTTTGGGCCACACTATACGGTGTGATACCACTATAGATTTGCAGAGACATCGTTGTTACATCTGTATCTGCTTCTTCATCAGCTTGTTTAGATGCATCTGTTGTAGAAGTTTTTTCAGTCGTATGTACTTGCTTTAATTGATCCTTTAACGAGGCAATTTCTTGATTGGCCTTACTTAGTTTGTTTTGTAGTTCTTTTACCTGTTGTTGATTGGAAAATTCCTTAGTAGGAAGACCAATATTTACATCGAAGCGGTTTGCGAGTGCAAGCAATGCCCCAACAAGAAAAATGGCTATACCAAATGCACGAATGGCAGACTTATTCATCAATCAACGCCCCCCGTTTGCAATCACTTGCCGAACTTGCTCTTCTGTTAAATTTGAGCGAATACTAATATCTGCTACAGAAAGACCCTGTTTATTTAATTCAAGTACCTGACTAATAATAATTTGATGAATCGGTTTTGCTGGTGCTGTTGTTTGTCCAACTTTTGAACTCTGTGCAGCCTGTTGAACGGCCTGCATGACTTGGTGCACTTTAGGATCTTGACCTTTTGGAGGGATACTTGATTTTGATTTCACTTGGAACTCAGGCTCTAGTAAAAGTTCTTCCTCCACAATCTTAAGGCGACGTTTTAAATTATTCGTTTCTTGGAAGATGGAGATAGATAATTCTTCGACATCTTGTTCGATTTTTTTCGAGCTATTTTTGAAAAAGAACGAAACGATGATCAGAAAAATGCCGATACTCATTAATACGATGGATAAATCCAATAGTTTCACCTCAATGTAGTATGTAATTATAAGATATTTTACCATATGCAAACTTAATATGAAATGAAGGTAGATTTTTTTTCAGTTTATGTTATAATAGGTTAGTCGTATAAATCATGCTCAAATTTAAATTCTTGATATAGAGTGGGAGGGTTAATGATGCGCGTAAATATTACTTTAGCTTGCACAGATTGCGGCGAACGTAACTACATTTCTAAAAAGAACAAGCGTAACAATCCAGAGCGTCTTGAACTTAAAAAATATTGCTCTCGCGAGAAGAAATACACTCTTCACCGTGAAACTAAGTAATCGCTCATTAAGCCAAAACCACAAGTGGTTTTGGCTTTCTACATTTTATCACATCATTCAATGTAACAATTCCAGGAGGATATGAAGTTTTACGATATAGGAGGTAGCCTAGATGGATAAAACAACTTTACGAAACACGGTACGCCAAGCCCTTGCAACTATGACGGATGAAGACTATCATCGTCAATCATTAGCTGTGTTAAACAAGGTGCTACAGGAACCATATATAATAGAAGCAAATACAATTGGCATTACCATTTCAAATAAGCCAGAAGTCGACACAATTCTTATAATTGAGGAATTATGGAAACTAGGTAAAAAGGTCGCAGTTCCTAAATGTCACCCAAAAACAAGAGAAATGTCATTTTATGCCATTGAATCATTTGCACAGCTTGAAACTGTATATATGCATTTGCGTGAGCCCATTCCAGCAAAAAGTGAGTTTGTTGACGCAAATGAGATGGATATCATTGTTGTACCAGGCGTTGTTTTTGATCCATACGGTTATCGAATCGGCTATGGCGGTGGTTATTATGACCGCTATGTATTAAACTATAATAAGGGTAAGCTGATGTCGCTGCTCTTTGATGAGCAAATCATTGATTGTGTTCCTACTGAAGCACATGATTGCCCAGTAGATATCATTGTGACGCCCACAAAACGTATTGACTGTGTTGCACAACGAGGAGCGAATGAAAATGGATAAAATGCTAGATATTTATGAACTCTTGAAAACATATGGTACCTATATTTATACACGTGATCCTATTGGCGATTTGATGTTGATGGAGGATGAAATACGTGAGCTCTATAAAGCGAATGTACTAGATATAAAAGATTATCAAATGGCTCTACTGCTTATTCGACAAGAAACAACAAGACTTCGTATGGAAGAGCATAAAAAGTAATGTTTGAAATATAATGTAATTGGGTATTGTAAAATTAATGTAACATGTATGTAATATTCTTAAAAACAGTGGGTTTCCGCTGTTTTTATGTTTTTACGAAACTTTTTACAATGCAAAACGTATATATAGATATCTGGTGCATAGAAAGAGCAGGGAGAAAAAATTTTCCCTAAGATATGTGTTGATTATCTGTTAAAAAAGGATTAAGATATATTTTGTTTCCGTAACAAAATGTAAAAAATTATTATTTTTTTGTAAGGAAGTAGGGAGGATGTTAGGAATGAAATCAATAAAGTGGCCTAAACATTCATTTATGATACTAGCAATTATAGCAACTTGGATCAAAACGGTCATTGTTTACCACACAAGCTTTGAAATGAAAATTGAAAATGCAATGCAACAGTTTATTTTATTTATTAATCCATTAAGCTTCTTGCTATTTACGTATGGTTTATCACTATTCTTTAAATCAGCAAAAGCTAGAAATCGTTATTTGATTACGGTCAGCGTTATTTTGTCCATTGTTTTATACGGAAATGTAGCGTTCTATCGATTCTACAATGATTTTATTACGCTACCAGTATTATTCCAAACAAGTAACTTTAGTGACTTAGGAACATCAGTAGCAGCCATTGTTGAGCCTTGGGATGTATTATATTTCGTTGATGTCGTTATCTTAATCTTAGCGAATAAATTTTTACCAAAAATGAAAGATGCATTTAAAGTGAATATTGAATTCCGTCGTGCATTCTTTGTGCTTGCAATAGCAATGACATTCTTAAATTTAGGATTAGCAGAAACTGAGCGTCCACAATTACTAACACGTAGTTTTGACCGCGAATTATTAGTAAAAAACATTGGTACGTACAATTACCACTTGTATGACATTTATATTCAATCTAAATCATCTGCACAACGTGCGTTAGCCGATGGTAGTGAACTAGTAGAAGTGAACAACTATATACGTTCTAATCAGGCTGCTGTAAATCCAGAGATGTTTGGGAAATATAAAGGTCGTAACCTGATTGTGGTATCGATGGAGTCATTACAAAACTTTGTCATTAATAATGACATGAATGGTCATGAAATTACGCCATTCTTAAACTCTTTAACAAAAGATAAAGATACGTATTATTTCAGTAACTTCTATCACCAAACAGGGTTAGGAAAAACTTCTGACTCGGAGTTTATTGTTGAAAACTCACTGTTTGGTTTAGGTCGAGGTGCTGTATTCTTCACACATGGTGGAAATACGTATAATTCAATGGCTGAACGCCTTGGAGAAAATGGATACTTTACAAATGTCATGCACCCTAATAATAAATCATTCTGGAATCGTGACATGATGTATCAATCGTTAAAAATTAATAAATTCTACGATATAGATTCATATACTGTGGAAGAGGGGCAAGCTGTAAACTGGGGAATGAAAGATGTTCCATTCTTAGAGCAATCAGCTGCTTTAATGAAAGATATGCCTCAGCCATTCTACTCTAGACTTATTACTTTAACGAACCATTATCCATTTACATTGGATCCAGAAGATATTATGATTCCTGAATATGATTCAAATTCAGGTACATTAAATCGTTACTTCCAAACAGTACGTTACATGGATGAGGCTTTAAAAGATTTCTTCCAACAGTTAAAAGATCAAGGTGTCTATGATAATTCTATTATTGTGATGTATGGGGATCACTATGGTATTTCTGAGAACCATAATAAAGCAATGGCACAATATTTAGGAAAAGATCAAATTACACCAATGGATAATGCAATGCTTCAAGAAGTACCTTTATTCATCCATATCCCAGGAGCGGGCGATGGAAAAGAAATGACTGAGATTTCAGGACAAATGGATTTACGTCCAACGATCTTACACCTTCTTGGCGTTGAAACGTCAAAAGATATGCAAATGGGTGCAGATTTATTTTCTCCAGAGCATGAGGACTTTGTAGTCTTCCGTGATGGACGTTTTATTACAGATAAATACGTCTATGCTGGTGAAGCTTGCTATGACAAAGCAACTGGCGAAGAAATAGATGGTGAGCCATGTCAGTCTTATGCTGATCGTGCTACAATGGAGCTAGAAAATTCTGATGCCATCATTAATGGAGACTTACTTCGCTTCTATGACGAAAAAACAGGTAATTTAAAGCAGGATTCAGTTAAATAATCAAAGAGAGATCTCGTATAGGGATCTCTCTTTTTTATTGCTGATAAAAAAGAATTAGTCTCAAGCACTATTCATAAAATTTTTTTGTGAATCCTATGCTAAAGAAAACACCTTTCGCAATGTTTTACAACACTATGCAACGTGAATACACTTTATTGAACATTTCTTTTTATTGACAAATAGCAAGATACGATTATAATAAGTGTAAATATCTGCATAACGAAGATTTGTTTTTCGCATTTCGGAGTATAAGAGTGAAAGGCATCGAAAAGAACGAGTAACTTTAATGGAACTGACAGAGAGTAGCCGGTTGTTGAGAGGCGCAAGGGGATATTAAAGTGAATACATCTTGGAGCTGCGTACCGAAACTATAGTAGGCTACGACGGGGTTGCATCCGTAATCATTGCAAAAGTATCGCTATGGCTGTACTTGTTGAGGAGAGCTATGTGAATAGCTCTCGAAAAAAGGTGGTAACACGTTTATCTACGTCCTTTAGGAATTTCCTAAAGGCGTTTTTTTATGCCTTCTAAGCCAAAACGTGTAAAGCTATTAAAGCCTTGTAAACAAAATCGGTACCCCATTTACTCTTATAGAACTTGCAATATTAATATTTAATATTACAAGGAGATGTTTCGTATGTTTTTAACACCAAAGGAGCAAATAGCGATTATCAAGAAGGGTGCTAACAAGATCGTTGATGAACAGGATTTATTTGAAAAATTAGAGCGATCGTATAAAGAACAGCGACCTTTAACGATTAAGCTAGGGCTCGATCCGTCCGCACCAGATATTCATTTAGGTCATGCGGTTGTTCTACGGAAAATCAAGCAAATGCAAGATTTAGGCCATCATGCAGTTATTGTTATCGGTGATTTTACAGGACGAATTGGCGATCCTACAGGTAAAGCTAAGGGGCGAACAGCCTTAAATGACGATATAGTGAAGAAAAACGCCCAAACTTATTGTGAGCAAATTTTTAAAGTACTAGATCCGAACAAGACAACGGTTCGTTTTAATAGTGAATGGTTAGCGAAGCTGTCCTTTGAAGAAGTCATCAAGCTAGCAGCCACAACATCTGTTGCTCGACTTCTAGAGCGCGAGGATTTTCAGAAACGTTACCAGCAGCACATCCCAATTGGTATACATGAGTTTTTCTACCCACTTATGCAAGCATATGATTCAGTAGAACTTGAGGCAGATATAGAGTTAGGTGGAACGGATCAGACGTTCAATATTTTAATGGGACGCACCTTACAAAAGCATCGAGGATTAGAAAAACAAATTGCTATTTTTATGCCCTTACTAGAGGGGTTAGATGGTATTGAAAAAATGAGTAAGAGTTTAGGTAATTATATTGGCATCAATGAAGCACCTGAGATTATGTTTAAAAAGGTGATGGAAGTACCAGATACTTTAATTATCAAATATTTCGAATTAGCAACAGATGAGCATCCACTACAAGTGCAGGCTATTCAAGATAGACTACAAAAGGGAGAGAATCCCCGCGATTTGAAATTCCTATTAGCAGAAATTATAACGGCTTTATACCATGGATCTACAGCAGTGGAGGAAGCAAGAGCTTATTTTGAAGCAGCATTTCAAAAAAAGGAAATACCAAAAAACATTCCTATACTGCTCTTAGAAATTGATAAGGAAAGAATCGTGGATATCATTCCACAACTAGTGGCAATGGGTTTTATTCAAAGTAAGAGTGAGTTTTTGCGGTTAATCAAGCAAAAAGGAGTATCCTTGAATGGAGAAAAAATGGCGATGGATGACATATCACAAGTATTAATGAATAATGATGTACTACAAATCGGCAAGAAGCGGTTTCTTCAATTCAATAAGTAATAATAGACAAAAAAAGAGCAATCTCCGAAGAGACTGCTCTTTTTTTGTCTGAATTTTAGTGTAATTTTGGTGGGTAACCGCTGTGAACAATCGTCATGATGACGAACCATCCGAATACAGCAGCACTTAATAAGTTGAAAACAACGCTTAATAGGTTCTTTTCTTTAATTGCTTGGAATGTACCAAATACAGCTAAAATCGCTACTAGACCAAAAATAACCATTAATAAGTTCATTAAAAATAGACACTCCTTTCGACATCAGAAAATGAATGTCGCAAACAATATTCCTCCTTAATTGTAAACGTTCTACTTGTTTTTGTCGAGGACTAAAATACTGTAAACTATGAACATTTATCGTCAAATTGTGGCAAAGCCTGTATAATAGGAAGTTGAGGTGATAACTATGATGAACGTACGAAGTTATTCTCTTGGTCCCGTCCAAACGAATTGCTATATCGTATCGAATAAAGAAAAAGAATGTATCGTATTTGATCCAGGTGAAGAGGCGGAGCGTCTAATTAAAACAATCCGTAGCAACGGCTTAAAACCTCTTGCTATCTTTTTAACACATGCCCATTTTGATCATATAGGGGCAGTAGATGCAGTGCGTGAGGTATTTGACGTTCCTGTATGGATTCATGAAAAGGAAGTTAGTTGGCTAGCAGATCCAACGAAGAATGGCTCTAGTAAATATCCTGCATTACCAGATTATAGGGTAGCCGCACCAGCGCAAGATACTATCATCAAAAAAGAACAGCAAATTGAAATAAGTAATTTTGTGTTTCAAGCTGTTTTTACACCTGGGCATTCACCGGGGAGTATTTCTTATATCTTTGAAAATGACGGTTTTGCCATCGTGGGAGATACGTTATTTGAACAAGGTGTAGGACGTACAGATCTATTAGGGGGATCAACCAAAATTTTATTGGAATCTATCCATAATAAACTGTTGACATTACCTGAGGATACTATTATCTATCCTGGACACGGTAATTATACAACGGTAGGTGCAGAAATGGAGACAAATCCTTTTTTAAATGGATTTTAAAACATGGACAATAAACTGTTTTAGCACATAAAAAAGCGTATCTCACCGAAAGTGAGATACGCGATTTTGTTTGTATTAATGACCGCCACCAGGTACGTGAATGAATGTTGTATAGTACGTGAAGCCAGCGAAGAATACAGTTAAATATGCTCCGAAAATGTACATGTACATACGTTCTGAAAGGTTTAAGAAGCCTAATAATAAGAATAAACCTGTATTACCTAAGAATAATAGCGATACCTCGTTCATACCACCAAGGTAGAACATAACGGCAAAAATACCTGTCCAGAATGCCATAACTTTATACATATTATCCATGAAATTTCCCCTCCTTTTGCCCACGACACAATAATCTCTTACTCATTATAAATGATAGGAAAGGTGTCTGTAAACTGGAACTTCTCCATGTTTGTGACAAACAAATGGATTTTTAATCTAGCTATCGATTTCTGTCACGTTTATTTCATATTTACATAAATCGCAATTATGTATCATACTTTCCATTTGCACAAATTCATTGTTCGTAAACAATGCATCTAATTGCCCTTTTAAATAGGATTCATGTAATGAACAAACAATTTCAGAATAGGCTGTCAGTTGCTCCTGGAATGGACAATTGAAGATGGAGAAGATAACTTTTTTTCCTTGCTCAGTTTGTTGAATCTGTGGAATATAGCCAATTAAAGCGGCATTGTCCGTTAATAGCTGAAGTTTTTCATCGAAGGAAAGAGAATTACTTAATGTCAATTCAGCACTCATATAATTTTTCATTTGCTGGTAGCCGTCTTGGTAGCTAATTTCCTGGCACTTTGTTAATGCAGATGGACCAAAGTCTTCAATTAATTGTATCGTCCATTTTAATAAACGATCTTCATCACGTCTTGGAAAAGTAAGAGATACGCCTTTTTCTGAAGCTTTATAAACACGTCCAGGTCTGCCACCTTTACCTGTTTTTACATAGTCAGCTGTAATAATATTTATTTCTGAAAGCTTCGTTAAATGAAGTCGAGCAACGTTTGGATGGATACCGAATTTATCAGCAATATGTTGTACAGTAACTGTTTTTTTCTCTTGCAATATGTACTCATAAATAGAGTATCTTGTTTCATCCGCTAGTGTACTAGTAATTTTTAATGGATGGATCATGAGCTTCACCTCTTTAATTAATTATAAAAATTATGTTCGTCTACCAAGTGTTAGGAAAATAATCATGTTGATACTATTATATTGTATTATTGAAAAAGATACAGTTCATTTCAGCATAAATATTAATTTTTTCATGTATTTATATTCTTTTTTAGTGGAAAATTGCACTTTATCCACATTTTTATAGCAAAAAACATTATTGGCAGAAAATTAACTTATAAATTTTTATTTTCTGAAAAGGGCTTTTCTCGTGGCGAGTTCCTCCTTATACTAGGAAATAACGAATAGAGCGGTCATATTCGAATGAACTAAAAGAGAGGTGCATATATGCAGAATTTTGAAACAGTTGTTGAACAAAAATGTGAGCAACTTTTACTAAAGGCCTATCATTTTGGAGCATCCGATTTATTGCTAGTTCCAGGAAACATAAATTATCGGATCTATTTTCGAAAATATGATAAACTTCTCCACGCTGGTGAGCTACCTCATGAACTTGCAGAAAGAATGATCTCTTACTATAAATTTCTTGCAGAATTAGATATTAGTGAGCGTCGTAAACCTCAAAGCGGTGCCTTTCAAAAGGCAATGGAGCAAAATTCTTATTCGTTTCGTGTATCCACACTGCCTTCTGTATTTTTAAAAGAAAGCTTAATTATTCGTTTACTTCTCCAAAATCATGCATTTCCACTAACTTCCCTAAGCTTTTCCAAAAGCGCAGCTTACCAACTCATGGAGCTGGTACAAAACCGACAAGGTCTTCTGTTTTTTACGGGAGCAACCGGCTCTGGCAAGTCTACTTCACTTTATTCCCTCATTCACTACTGTTCCACAGAATTGAATCGACATGTGATTTCTTTAGAAGATCCTGTAGAAAACAGCCAAGCCAATTTACTTCAAATTCAAGTCAACGAGCGAGCAGGCGTTACATATGCTGCAGGATTAAAAGCCATTTTGCGCCATTCACCTGATGTCATTATGATTGGTGAAATTCGCGATAGAGAAACAGCAAATATTGCCATCCAAGCTTCTCTAACAGGGCATTTAGTTGTCTCCACTATTCATGCAAAAGACTCCATTAATTGTCTCTATCGTTTAATGGATTTAGGTGTGTCGATAGAGGAGCTTCGTCAAACGGTTATCGGTATAGTTGCCCAAATGCTTGTTCAAACCTCAGCTATACATGAAGAACGTCGAGCTATCTTTGAGATATTACATGATGACCATCTATCAAGAGCCATCACCGCCATCAAAAATAAGGGCAATTACAAACTTCCTTATGATGTAACATTAATGGGACAAAAAGAATTAGTGGAGAGCCTATATGCAGTTACAAACATACATCGATAAAATTGTTCTTTTTTATAATCGGGCTACGAAATGGCGGGTAAAGGAGCAAGCTCAGCTTTTCAATCGTTTATGTGTATTAATGCAGGAAGGATATTTATTTCCCCAAGCTATTTCCATGCTACTACCTCATCATATTGAAGCACATGAGGACATACAGCAGCAAATTGATGAAAAGCTCAGACAAGGAGTAGGCGTTGCAGGGATATTTGAAACATTACAGCTAGGGAATCATTATTTAATGGCAATTAAGGTGGCGGAAAACAATGGCCACATGATAGAAGCATTTAAAGGTGTAGCTAAACAGATAACAGTAAGTGAAAAGACTAAAAAAAAGTTAATCAAGCTGCTGATCTATCCTGTCACACTGATTATCTTTTTATTGTTATTATTTTTTGTGTTTCGTACATTTTTTTTGCCGAACATTGAAAGAATGGTCGGCAGTCGTACCTCTGAAACAGAAGAGACAAGCATTGCATTGTCCAATCTGTTATTGCATGTTCCAGATGTAGTTATCTCGACCATGTTCATAGTAATAGGTAGCGTATTCCTTTTTCGATTCTATCTTAAACGACAAGCTGTTGCTCATCAACTTACAGTCTTATTAAAAATCCCCTTTATACAACGCTATTTTAGGTTGACTTTGACAAGGCAATTTGCTGCTTATTTAGGAAGCTTACTACAAAGTGGATTTTCATTACAAGCAAGCCTACAGCTATTAGAGGAACAGCAACTACAACCATTTCTTCAAGTTCTTTCACAGCGTATAAAAGATAGAGTCATCTTTGGAGAATCACTCACACAGGCGGTAACGATCATGGCCGTTTTTCAAAAGAATTTTCCGATGTTCGTTGAGCATGGCGAGCACAGCGGATATTTAGGAAAAGAGTTAGTATTGTATAGCGATTTATTAATGGAAAAGCAGGAACAGCTTTTGCAAAAAATATTAGCTTTTGTGCAGCCAAGTTTCTTTATCCTTATAGCTGCTTGTATAATAGCGGCTTATATCAGTTTATTATTACCCATCTATCACATGATTGAATTAGTTTAGGAGGAAGATGATGAAACGTCTTAACCAACAAGCTGGTTTTACTTTAATTGAGATGCTTATAGTTTTGTTAATTATATCTATTCTTATTTTAATTACAATCCCAAATGTTACAAAGCATTTCGCCACAATAGATAAGAAAGGCTGTACGGCTTATATAAGCATGGTACAAGGTCAAGTAGAGGCGTATCGTGTAGATTATATGGCTTATCCTACCTTAGAGGATTTAGTGGCGAAGGGCTATTTAAAGGAAAATGAAACAACCTGCCCAAATAAAGAAGAAATAGTGATTACTAATGAGGGAGAGGTACGTCCAGCCAATGTCAACTTGGAAACAGGTACGGATAGCTAATGAATGTTCATAAAAACGGTGGTTTTACAATTCTTGAAATGCTGGTTGTCTTATTTCTTGTTATGAGTTTAACAGCGATTGTTAGTAAATTCTCATTGAAAATAGCAGAAACCAAGGAATTAGAACGATTTTTTACGCAATTACAACTGGATATTCAATATATTCAAACCTACAGTATGAGCCAACGACAATATATAGCCCTGAAAATGGAAGGTTCAACAAATCGTTATACTATTCAAAAAGATATGTATACTCATTTATATGAACGCTCTTTTCCAAAGGGGGTTGAATTTTTGCCAGCTGAGAGTTCAATTCAAACACTTGTCTATAACTATAGCGGCAATGTGATGACAGCAGGCACCATGGCATTTAAAACACCACAGGGCAAGAAAAAAGTAATCATAACATTAGGGCGAGGGAGAGCTAGGATTGAATGAGTCAGGCTATTCTTTTGTAGAAACTATTTTAGGTGTGGGTATTTTGATGCTGCTTTGTACCTCGTTAATCCCCATTACCTATACGATGAAAACAAATCTTGCTAATAAAAAAATGGAGCTAATTGCAGCTGAAACAGCATATGAAGGTTTAAAACAGTACCATGCTATTCAAGTAACAGAGGGCTCTCGGACCATTGAACAGGTTGCTTATCATTGGATAGTTGACGAACAACAAGTTTGTGTCCAATTTCAAAATTTACAGGAGTCACGCCAAAAATGTATCCAAGTGACAGGTGAAGTGCATGAATGAGAAAGGCTATACATTAATAGAAGCTATGTTTCAATTAGTCGTTTTTGTGCTTATTTCTCATTTTTTTGTCCTTATAATACTTTGGTTTGCTGAAATGAAATCAACTATGCTAATAGATGAACAAACAAAGTGGGAACTATTTGTTTCTGACTTGAACCTCTCTCTAAAAGATATTTCCACCTTTTCCATTCGTGAAGATCAAAAAAGAATAACTTTCCAAACAGCTAATACGCTCCATCATATTGATTGCTACTCGAATATTATTCGTGAGCAGGTAAAGGGTGGACATGTTCCTATGCTAATAGGAATCAATAAATGTCAATTTAGCTATTCCGAAAATAAGCTGACGGTAGCTGTTGAAATGGCTAGTGGTATTCAAAAGGAGCGAGCCTTTTATGTGCCAATTATTGAAAAATGACAGAGGGGCTATTTTTTTGATCGCAATTGCATTATTATTTTTTGTAACTACTTTTGTTCTTGCGTATTATATGTCTTATGAAATGCAGTATCGAACATATGATGGGCTAGAAAAATTGAATGTTCGAGCTACGATAAATTTATTGGGACAAATTTTGTCAGACAGTGTAGAATCGTAGTTATAAGAAGGTGAATCGAATTGCGAAAAATATATTTAGTTGGTTTTATGGGTAGTGGAAAAAGTGCATTAGGAAGACGTTTAAGCTATTTATTGAAGATGCCATATTACGATATGGATCATGAGATTGTGCGTCAGCAGGGGATGACAATTCCACAGATTTTTGAAAAATACGGTGAGGCCCACTTTCGAGAAATAGAAACAGAATTTTTGAAAAATTTTAGGGACGAGGCCTGTATTATTTCGACTGGTGGTGGCGTTGCCATCAATGCTGAAAATCGAAAAATTATGAGACGCAGTGGACTGGTGTTTTTTTTAGATGCGTCGTTTGAGGATATTTATAAACGAGTTCAGCATGATCCAAATAGACCCATTGTACAGAGCTCTACAAAGGAGGAGCTAGAAAGTCTGTATCACTACAGAAGGAAGTTTTACCGTGATGCAGGTCATATTCAGGTACTGACAGAAGGTAGGACGATTCGCCAAATTCTAGAGTATTTAGTATTTCAAGTGAAAAGATTGAAAAACGAACGATAATTAGCTTATTTTTATTTAATGTTCGTGTTTTATTATCTTTTAAAAAATGATTGCCTTTCCAATGCATTTAATGTTAGGATATAGACAAATAAGTAACTAAATGTTCATTGAATACTAAATAGTACCAAGATTTATCTTGGGCGGATGATTGTGCGGGGAGAGAGCGTGTAGACGTCACCGAAGGAGCAAGTAGCAATGGGCTATGAATCTCTCAGGTAAAAGGACTCGTATAAGACGCAACTCTGGAGAGAGCTGTAGTATAACAATAACAGCCACCAAAGGGGAAAGCCGACTGATTGGCAACGGTAAAGCTTGCGAGCCAGTCTGGTGTAACTTTCAGGTGCAAGGACAGAGAATCCCGAAAAGGGGTTCGTCTGTCTTTTTTTATGTCTATAGCCCGTTTTACTTAAGTGACTGTAGGAATACAAAAAGCAGACGAACTACTACCAGTAAAAATGTAACTAACAATAAGGGGGCAAAAAAGAATGTCGAATGAATTAAAACGTACACCTCTATTTGAAGAATACGCGAAATATGGTGCAAAAACAGTTGACTTCGGTGGATGGGAATTACCTGTTCAATTCTCTTCTATTAAAGAAGAACATGATGCAGTACGTAATCGTGCAGGCTTATTTGATGTATCACATATGGGAGAGATTTTAGTAACAGGTCCCGATGCATTAGGTTTTTTACAAAATCTTTTATCAAATGATGTATCAAAAATTGTTGACGGTCAAGCGCAGTACACGGCAATGTGCTACGAAGATGGTGGCGTTGTTGATGATTTATTAACATATAAATTAGCTGATAATCACTATTTATTATGTGTCAATGCAGCTAACATTGAAAAAGACTATGATTGGATGATGGAAAATCAACATCAATATGATGTGACGATTGATAACCAATCGGATGCCTACGCACAAATTGCTCTTCAAGGACCACTAGCAGAAGAAGTTCTTCAATCCCTTACTTCGACTGATGTAAGTGCCATTAAATTTTTCCGCTTCCAAGAGAATGTGGAGGTTGCAGGACATAAAGTATTAGTGTCTCGCAGTGGCTACACAGGTGAAGATGGCTTTGAATTATATGGCGCTCCAGAAGACATCAAAGCGCTTTGGGGTAAAATTTTAGAGGCAGGTCAAGAAAAAGGTGTGGTTCCAGCTGGACTAGGATGTCGTGATACACTTCGTTTTGAAGCGGGGCTACCACTATATGGTCAAGAGCTATCAGCAACAATTTCTCCTCTAGAGGCTGGTATTGGTTTCGCTGTGAAATTAAATAAAGAAGGCTTCATTGGTCATGAAGCATTAGTAGCTCAAAAGGAAAATGGTCTACCACGCAAACTTGTAGGCATTGAAATGATTGATAAAGGCATTCCACGCCATGGCTACAAAGTGTTTAAGGATGGTCAAGAAATCGGTGAAGTGACAACTGGTACACAGCTTCCTTCATCAAAACGTAATGTTGGTCACGCGTTAATTGACAGTCAATTCGCAACAATCGGAACTGAGCTAGAAATTGAAATTCGCGGTAAACACTTAAAGGTAATAACAGTAGAAACACCGTTTTACAAGCGTTCAAAATAATAGTTGAAAAGAGGGACCTACATTTATGAAACATCGTTATTTACCTATGACGGAGCAAGATCAAAAAGAAATGTTAGACGTAATCGGTGTATCCTCAGTCGATGAGTTATTTGAGGATATTCCTGAGAAAGTCCGTTTTAAAGGCCTTTATGATATTAAAGAAGCAAAATCAGAATCTGCGTTATTAAAAGAGTTAACGGCACTTGCTGCTAAAAATAAGGACACAAATGCCAACGTATCATTTTTAGGTGCAGGTGTGTATAACCACTATAAACCAGTGATCGTAGACCATGTTATTTCTCGTTCAGAATTCTATACAGCTTATACACCATATCAGCCAGAGATTTCACAAGGTGAGCTACAAGCCATCTTTGAATTCCAAACGATGATTGCTGAGCTAACGGGAATGGATCTTGCTAACTCTTCTATGTATGACGGTGGTACAGCATTGGCAGAAGCGGGTATGTTGGCAGCTGGTCATACGCGTCGCAAGAAAATTTTAGTGTCAGAAGCAGTGCACCCAGAATATCGCGATGTTGTTGCTACATATGCATATGGTCAATCCATTGATATCGTGACTATCCCGCAAAAAGATGGTGTGACAGATGTGGATGCATTAAAAGAGTTAATCGATGACAACACAGCAGCTGTTATTGCACAATATCCAAACTTCTTTGGACAAGTGGAAGATATCCAAGTGATCGGGGATATTGCACATGCTGCAAAAAGCTTACTCGTTGTATCTTCTAACCCATTGGCATTAGGAATTTTAACGCCTCCTGGCAAGCTTGGTGCTGATATTTGTGTAGGTGATGCGCAAGTATTTGGTATTTCTGAAGCCTTCGGGGGCCCACACTGTGGTTTCTTTGCAGTGACAACAAAATTGATGCGTAAGGTTCCAGGACGTCTTGTTGGTGAAACAGTGGATGGTGAAGGCCGTCGTGGATACGTATTAACACTACAAGCACGTGAACAACATATCCGTCGTGATAAAGCAACTTCGAATATTTGCTCGAACCAAGCACTACTTGCACTTGCAGCTTCTGTAGCGATGACAGCTCTAGGAAAACAAGGAATTCGTGAAATGGCTACTCAAAATATCGCGAAAACACGTTATGCAAAAAATGCCTTTGAAGCAGCAGGCTTTACAGTAGCATTCCAAGGCGCACACTTCAATGAAATCGTTGTGAAAACGAATAAATGTGTGAAGGAAATCAATAAAGGCTTAATCGAAAAGGGTATTATCGGTGGCTATCCTTTAGGTCAAAATTATGACTCTCTTAAAAATCATGTGCTAATCGCAGTAACGGAATTACGCACGAAAGAAGAAATTGATGCACTTGTTGCAGAAATGGGGGCTCTTAATGCATAACGAAAATCAATCACTCATTTTTGAAATTTCAAAAGAAGGTCGCGTTGGCTATAGTTTAGAAGCACTAGATGTGCCTGAGGTAGACCTAGCAGATTTATTACCTGCAAACTTAGTACGTTCAGAGGCAGCAGAACTACCTGAAGTATCTGAGCTTGATATTATGCGTCATTATACAGCACTTTCTCGTAGAAACCATGGAGTAGACTCTGGCTTCTATCCGCTTGGCTCTTGTACGATGAAATATAACCCGAAAATTAACGAAACAGTTGCACGTCTTTCTGGCTTTGCAAATGTTCACCCATTACAGGATGAATCAACAGCACAAGGGGCAATGGAGCTTCTTTATGATCTTCAAACTTCTTTGGTGGAAATTACTGGGATGGATGAAGTTACATTACAACCAGCAGCAGGTGCTCATGGTGAATGGACAGCGTTAATGATGATTCGTGCCTTCCATGAAGCAAATGGTGAAGGTCACCGTAACAAGGTAATCGTTCCTGATTCAGCTCACGGTACAAACCCAGCATCTGCGACAGTAGCAGGCTTTGAAACAATCACTGTTAAATCAGATGAAAATGGCTTAGTTGATATCGAAGACCTTCGCAAAGTAGTAGGTTCTGATACAGCAGCTCTAATGTTAACGAATCCGAATACACTAGGGTTGTTTGAAGAAAACATTATCGAAATGGCAGAGCTAATTCACTCTGTAGGCGGTAAAGTGTACTATGATGGTGCGAACCTCAATGCTGTAATGAGTAAAGCACGTCCTGGCGATATGGGCTTTGACTGTGTGCATTTAAATCTACACAAAACATTTACAGGCCCACATGGTGGCGGTGGTCCAGGTTCTGGTCCAGTAGGTGTAAAAGCAGATTTAATTCCATTCCTACCAAAACCAGTATTAGTAAGAACTGAAGAAGGCACATACCACTTTGACTACGATCGTCCACAATCAATCGGACGCGTAAAACCTTACTATGGTAACTTTGGTATCAATGTTCGTGCTTATACGTACATTCGTACAATGGGTCCTGATGGCTTAAAAGCTGTTACAGAATATGCTGTATTAAACGCCAACTACATGATGCGTCGCTTAGAGCCATTCTATGATCTACCATATAACCGTCACTGTAAACATGAATTTGTCTTATCGGGTCGTCGTCAGAAGAAACTAGGCGTTCGTACATTAGACATCGCAAAACGTCTGTTAGACTTTGGCTACCATCCACCAACAACATACTTCCCATTAAATGTGGAAGAGGCATTGATGATTGAGCCAACTGAAACAGAATCTAAAGAAACGTTAGATGCATTCTGTGATGTAATGATTCAAATTGCGAAAGAAGCAGAAGAAAATCCATCAATCGTTCAAGAAGCACCTCATACAACAGTCGTATCTCGTTTAGACGAAACACGCGCTGCTCGTACACCAGTGCTTCGTTATCAAAAAGCATAGTCTCCAAAACCGTTCACGTTTATGTGAGCGGTTTTTTTGTCAAAAAGACATGCATGAGTTAGTTATGAAAAATCTGAGTATCTTACAAGAGAAGTGCTAAGTAATGCAAAATTAAGAGTTGATGGAAGTTTCATTGATAAGTATATAAGATTGGTGTTAAAAGACTCTGATCTTGATTTATTTCCATTAAACGATTTAAACTGGGAAGATACCTGTTTTGTTCAGAAAAATTTAAATCTGTGAAAAATTCCATCTTAAAGGGATTCAATTTAAGGACTTAGAGTTAGTGCCTAACTATCTACAATCGAAAGTATAATTAATAAAATCTTTGCACCTTATTAAGCACAAAAATATGATAGGGTTAGGTTGGTTCTATTAAGGGGGGAAAGTGATGGAAGAAGATATCAAGTTTGGTAATAGTCTATTATACTATAAATGTGATAATATTGAATTTTTAAAAGGTTATGGTCAATTATATTCAGAATTTGATGATGGCGTTGCAACTAGGCAGATCAATATAATAAAAAATGATATGTACTGTTCTTCATCATTGCACGATTGGAACGAAGATATTGGATTTTTATTGTATGACGGACATATCGATAGTTTAGATGTAAGCGATAGTGTACCTATTACAAGATTAGATTTTGAGAACAAATGGCAGGAGGGAATTGTAGCTAACAAATCTCCAATAAACTACTTAAAGGGCGATGCATCTCTTCCTTTAGAAGAACATACACTCATTATTCATGTAGTCAATATTTTAGGAAAATGGGGAAAAGGCTTTGTTTTATCTTTATCAAAGCAATTCCCTATTGCTAAAAATGATTATGTAAAATGGTCGAAGGATAAAGAAACTTTTGGGTTAGGAGAGGTTCAGTTTGTATGTGTAGACCAGCAGAAAGCTACTTTTGTTGCCAATATGCTTGCACAGCATGGTGTGAGGAAAAATGATAAAGATCGTACAACCTATATTGATTATGATGTGCTTCGTTTATGTTTAAGAAAAGTTGCTAGGTTTGCATTAAAAAATAGATTATCGATACAGATGCCTAAAATTGGTTCAGGTTTAGCTGGAGGAGATTGGAGAGAGATCGAAAAAATAATAAATGAGGAATTGATTTATTATAAAATTAAATGTACTGTTTTTGAATTGTGATAAATTAAATTAAAGCTAGGGGTGGCATCTATGGTAGATACAAAATTGAGGGAGCGGGTGTTTGACACTTTATACGGTGGGATTATCGGTGATCTAATGGGCGTACCTGTTGAGTTTAAACAAAGAGGGACTTTCCATGTGCAAGATGTGATGGGGTACGGTACTTACAATCAGCCACCTGGTACTTGGTCTGATGATACTTCTTTAACACTCTGCCTGGTCGAGAACATTATTGAAAATGGGGATACCAAAACATTAATGAATAAATTTGTACAATACATGGAGCAGGGCTATCTCACACCATTTGGCGAAATGTTTGATATTGGAATTACTACAGCTGAAGCCGTTTCGAACTATAAAAAAGGTGTTCCGCCAGCAAAATGTGGTAAAACGGGCGAGTTTGATAATGGCAATGGTACGTTAATGAGAATTGCTCCTTTAGTATTCGTTGTCATGCATGAGGTAGATTTTACTAAAAGAAAAGAATTAGTTCATCAGTATACAGAGATTACTCATGGTCATCCGCGTTCCATAGTAGGGTCCATCATTTACATTGAACTATTATTAAGCTTATACCGAAATAATTCACTAGAAGTGGCCTTAAAAGAGGTCTTTGAACTACTCCAAAATAATTTACAAAATGAAATGAAAGCAGAGTTAAATGCTTATGCAAGGATTTTTCATGAAAACTTTTTAAATACGCCTGAAGACGAGATTCAATCCAGTGGCTATATTGTTCATTCGTTAGAAGCGGCTATTTGGTGTGTAGGTAATTCTACAACATTTAAAGAAGCGATTCTGATGGCAGTTAATTTAGGAGAAGATACGGACACCGTTGCAGCAATTACAGGATCGATCGCGGGAATGTATAAACAGTTGGACAATATTCCAGAAGAATGGTTAGGTAAAATTGTCAGTAAACAAAAGGTTGATGCCTTAATCCTGGCGTTTTATGAATTTTGTGCAGCGCAGACGTAAAAAAGTTTATTGGAAAGGACGGTGACGACATGTTACCTATACATAATAGCTATACAGCTAATCCACCAGCAACAGTTCACCAAATTGTACACATAGAACATAGGCTGAATTGCCAACTTCCGAGTGCGTATACACTTGTATTAAAGGAAAGTAACGGTTTATCGTTTACGAATGGCGTGTTCATTTATGGTACAGAGGAAGTAATAGAAAGAAACCAGACTTGGGAAGTGGAAGAATATGCAAAAGGCTATATTGCAATTGGTGATGATAGTGGAGGAATGGTCTTTTTAATGGACATAAAGGCAGAGGATTATCGTGTTTTAGCAGTAGATAGTGGTGATATGAACCCAAAGCATGCAACATTGATTACTTGTGATTTCTACAAGTGGCTACAAGAAGGGTGTCAGTATTAGCAAAAGAGAAAAATGAAAAGCTTCTTCCTACTAGAAGGAAGGAGCTTTTCATTTGTTTTTATGTCTATTATTGGAGAAAAATAATTGAAAATAAAGCAAAATTATTACGTAATCTATTATTTTTTGAATTTTTTAGAAAATTATGTTGAATTATTGGAGAGAGGTAGTATAATGAAAATATAGTTACATAAATGGTTAATAATTCCTTATTAAGAGGAATTATTGGCAAAAAATAGTGACTATAAACTAAAAAAATGAAGAAATGAGGCGATTTTAATGATTAACATGATTCAGTATTTAGAGCAAAATCCGACGTTAGTGACATTGTTAAAAGAAAAAAAAGCTTCTCTCATTGGTGTAACAGCATTAGAACAAAAGGCAATATTGGATTCGTTTGATGAAGATGTATGTTTAGAAAATCGCGTTTGGTACTAAAATATTTAAAAAATAAATGGTTTGGGCTTGCTATAGGATTCTATTTAATTTCAGGTATTTATTTACTTTATATTACTTATAGCACGCCCTTTTTAAATATAGAATTAGAAAAAATAAATGATAATTGGACAATAACGGATTCTTACTATAAAAATTGGGCGTCTAAGCATAAAATTGTTCCTGGAGATATTGTTTTATACGTTGATAATGTTAAAATAAGTAATTTATCTTATATATCCTTTGATTCTGCCATAAGAGCAGCGAAAGAAATTACAATTCAAAAGTCGGATGGAAGGATAGTCTCTATACAGATAAAAAATCTAGATATTCCTCAACAATTTTACTATTTATTGATAATACCAGCTTGTTATTATTTTCTAACATTATTCATTACAATATACTTATATTCTAAAAGAATTAACCAAAAACTTACTAATTTACTTATATTATTTATTCTAAGTGTTTCTTTAGCCTATGTAAGTATTGGTGCTTCAGGACGTTTAGATAATATAGGTATGATTATTAATCGTAGTAGTTTACTTCTGTGTTTAGTCATTTTATTGCTCTTTTTAAAAGAATATTTTTTGTTTTTAGATATAAAGTGGTTATTCTTAAAAAATATAAGAAATTTCTTTGTTTTACCTTTTTTGGCTGTTGCAATGAGTGTTTTTAGTATTTTTTATCCATCAATTAATCCGATATTATCTGAATTGATACTATGGCTATTTTTTCTATTAATACTATTGAATCTTGGAATTTTAATTGTAGGTTTTTTTAAGTATAAATCTTCCCATCTAAAGCTTTTATTAATGAGTATAATTATCCCATTTCTGCCTTTTTTATTTTTATATGCTTTACCTCAAATTTTTGTCAATGAACAACTACTTTCTGCTGATATTTGTTCATTATTTCTTTTACTAATTCCATTCAGCTTCATTTTTACACAACTCACTGAACGTATTTTTGATATGGAGTATTTCATTTCTCGATTGCGTTATTATTTTAATTTCTCATTTGGCTTTACGATATGGCTGTTAATCGGTTTATATTTATTTGCAGATTTATCAGTTTCGCGCATGACAGAGATTTTCTTTTTTGCCTTTCTATCGTTAATGGCGTTGTTCTATATTAAAGAGCGGATTGATTATCGTAAGCGGAAAATTTTATTTTCTACAAAAGGCGACTACATCCACCGCTTGTATACGACCGTTGAGAGTATTGGTAGAGTGGTGAAAATTGAGGACTTATTGGAGAAATTTGTACAGGAGGTTGTGGTTCAGCTTGAAATGGAAAGTGTGTATGTGCTCACATATGATTTTCAAACACATCAAGTTACCTTAACAAATAAATCCAAAGAATACACGCAGCATCAAATAGATGAGGTACTAGTCGAACGATTAGGCTTGGGAGATATTAAAAAGACAGATCATTTCTATATCGCCTTTATTCATCAGGATGTGAACTATAAACGAATCCTTGTTGTGGATCATAATAAAACGATTTATCTCAAGGACGAGGAACTGCTCTGGCTAGAATTATTGCTGCTCTATTTAAATAATTTTATCGAAAACACAAAAATGGTTGAGGAGCTTTTAAATCAGTTAAAGCATATGAAAGAAGCTGATAATCGACAGCTACCATGGCTCAATAAATTACTCTGGCTAAGGTTCGAGGAAGAAAAATATCAGTTAGCACAGGAACTTCATGATACGATTTTACAAGAACAACTGCACATTGCAAGGGAAATGGATGTCCTCATGCATACCAAAGAAAAAGAGGAGATCCCATCTAAACTTATAAAGCTTCATGAACATATGATTATCTCTCTGAATGATTTGAGGGGCTATTGCGAAAACTTAAAGCCACCTCTATTAGATACATTGGGCTTAAATGCAGCCCTTGAAAAACTAATACAGAAAATTCATAAACGGGCTAATTTTGTTTTGATATATACGATTGACCGCCTCTATTTAGAGGATGAGCGTTTAAATTTAATGATTTATCGACTGTTCCAAGAATTATTAAACAATGCGTTAAAACATTCCTATGCTAATACAGTTGAAATACATTTATTGGGCACCGAAGAGGGATTCCAAATTTTGTATAGCGATGATGGTGTTGGTTGTAATATAGATGATATTCTACTTGCCGATTCTATGGGCATACAAGGCATGCAGGAGCGCGTTCAAGCTTTTAATGGGAAATTCGCATTAGATAGCAAAGTAGGAGAAGGGATGACGATTCGTATCCAAGTAAGTGAAACCCAACATACGAATCCCTATACCTATAAGACCCTGACCCGACCAACTTATATGATACGAGGATAACCAGATGAAGCGGAAGCATAAGTGCATATATTTTTTTAATACCTTTTAATCTCTTCGTAGAGGCTACGAATGTGGGTTAGAAGGCTTTTGTTTGAAAAGTATTTATTTATAATCAAAAATGATAAAACGTTATCAAAAAAATATTATTTGTTAAATAGTAAATCAGGAAAAAATACACTTTTTAGAGTATTTACCTAATATTCAAGGAAATTATGGCCATATGACCGATATAATTCAGGAGAAGGATTGAGGAGGTCAATAGATTTGAATAAAAAATTATTTTTAACAGCAGCAGCTATTCCTGTTGCACTTATCGTTCCCACTGTAGCAGGTGCGGCCGAAACAGTTTCAGTCACTGGAGAAAATATTGTCAATGCAACATTAAAAGTAGAAAAATTACCAAATGATTCAATCGTCAATGCCTATCAATGGTATTATCTAGAGGAAATTACTGGTGAAGAGGGTTCAACAAATAAGCCCATCTCGGGAGCAACATCTATTTCCTTAAAAGTGCCTGTTGAAGCAGCTGGAAAAAGCATTTTTGTGGAAGCAACTACGACAGACGGTAAAAAATTTAAAAGTGCACCGCGCACTATTCAGCCATTAGAGCTCGATATCACCATTCCAACGTTAGAAGGTCAATCCGCTGGTTTTGTAGCACCTGGAGAAACAGTGAAAGTAGCTGGTATTACTGTAACTGATAAGAATGGTGCAAAATTGCAAAGTGATCAAATTACATATAGTTATCAATGGTTTTATAAATTAGGCGATAACTCCTTTACTATCATAGAGGGAGCTGCAGGTAGTACATATACGATTCCGAAGGATGCCATTGAAAAGGATATTAAAAATATTGCTGTCACTGTCAAAGCAAAAGTGGGTCTTTCTTTTGCGGAATCTAAACTATCTGATACCATCACAGTCTCTAAACAACCCACTGATACTTTAACGAAAGAGATTAAAGCTTTACTGGTCAATGATAATAAATACAATGTATCAAGTTTAGCAGAATTTAGTGCTAAAGTTGCGGAACTAGAAAAAAACTATCAATCCTTATCAGCGGCAGCTAAAGGTAATGTGTCTAATTATGATGTCTTAAAGCGAGCACTTGCTGATGTTGAATTAATAACTAAGTTAAATGAAAAATGGAGTAAAATAGAGACTAGTAATGAAAAAGAAATAAAGGAACTAGAAGAGGCTTATAATAAGCTAGATCTGTTACAGCGTAGCTTAGATGTAGATGAGACCCTATATACGAGCATTAAAAATCTATTAAACGAGCCAAATGATCTTGAAGAGATAAAAGAAGTCAGAAAACTCAATCAAGCTATTATTAATTTATTATCTTATGAAAATTCACTTGTGAAATATGTAGCTTCGGATGTTGATTCCTTACAAGCGAGCGTAAAGACAATCGAAGCAGATATTGAGAAATTATCACAAAGCTACCGAGCCGCTGTTCAAAACCAAGCAATTTTGTCTGAGGCTAAATCGGATATTAAAAAGGTCGAGCAATTCATTAAATCATTTGATAAATTAGCTACAAATAGTACGCCTAATAAACAAGTGACGACTGCTAAATCAATACGTACAGCCTATGAAAAATTAACGTATAAACAATTAAAATTAGTGCCAGATGTGTATGTGCAGCGTTTGACTACAGCAGAACGTGCAGAAGAAAGCCAAATTATAAATTTAAATAATGTCATAGATAGCTATATTAGTGATGATGTTTATCCGTTCAATCCGTCTGCTGGTTCATGGCAAAGTCATGTCAATAATGTTAATCAAATGATCAAGGAATATAAGAGCTTAACAAAAGCCTCCGCAGCACAAATTATTGGTTACGATAGTCTTGTTACTTTACAGAAAGATTTAAAAGCAGCTGAAAAAGTAATTAAAGATATGGATGCCTATCAAAAATTATCTGCAACAACTGGTGTAACGGAAAGTAAACTTAATTCAAGCTATACAGGTACTTTAAAAGCTTATAATAATCTTACAAATTTACAGCAATCACTTGTATATAATGCTGAAGAATTTTTACTAAACACGCCAAAGATTTCAGTTGATGGCAATGGTAAAGTGCCTACTGATAAAGCAGCAGCAGAGGCGTTAAAGGCGGATATAGCCAAATTTGCGGATGTTACGAAATATTCATTCAATCAATTAGAAACCGCTGTTAATACAGCTTCTGAATCCTATAAAAAATTGTCTTCAGCTGCAAGAAAATACGTGACAAATTATTATTTATTAACAGCAGCAAATAAGGATATTACAGGAGTAAAATCATTCTATAAAAAAATACAGACTGCTAGAGAAGAAACAGATGCTGCGAAAAAGGCTAAAAAAGTTGAAACAGTGCAAAAAGCTTATGCGAAATTACCTGCGAATCAGCAGCATTTAGCAAAAGAACAATATGAAGCTTTATTAAAAAATCAAAATATAGATGAAAATGCATCGAAAATTACACAGCTAAATAATGATATTGCCACAATTGTTTCCAATAATCTCTATGTCGTAACGATTGAACGTATTAAAAATCTTTCTACACAATATAGTAGCCTTAGTTCAAGTGAGAAAAAACTGATTACGAACTATGATATTTTAAAAACTGCGCTTGCAGACGTGAAAAAAGTGGAAAGCTTTATGAAGACCTATGAGAAATCCTTTGCTTCAAATCCAAGCACTGTGATCAAGGCATATGAAAAGCTTACATCTAAACAAGTGAGCCTGATTGATGCAGGAACTAGACAATTGATCATTGATAAGCAAAAAGGACAACAACAAACGAATGAAAATGCATTGTCATTAATTGAATCCATCAATTCACTTCTTGTAAAAGGTGAATATATCAATGGTTTACAGGAGAAAGTAAGTGAAATCCGTAAAGCCTATGATGCTCTGAGTGATGCTGATAAGAAGGTTGTTAAAAATTATTCGAAGCTCACGCAAGCAGAGGGTGATTTGAAGAAGGTTGAAGAGGTGCATGCTATATACGAACCAGCAGGGAGCAGTAATGATGCTGCACGTAAAGCATGGCAAACAGCCTATGGAAAGCTCTCTAAAAGATTAGAGTTACTCTATACAAACATGTATCCAACCGAGCAATAATTGTTACTTCCAGATGGCCTCGAACAGTTTTCGAGGCTTTTCTTTATACATAAGATTTGTCTAGTAATTTGATTGTCCGCTATACTATGTACAACAAAGGAAGAAATTTTTTACATAAAGATTGTAGTTTCACAAAGAAGGTAGGAACAAAAAGATGTATAAAATAGGTGTTGTTGGTCCCATTCAATCCGTTGAAAGAATTATTGCCTTAGCACGAGAAATCGAACAGGATATGGAATTTATTCCGTATATATATGAAGTGGCGACAGAAACAAAGCATCTTGTGGAGACACATAATCAGGCTGTCGATTTCTGGTTGTTTTCTGGTTACATCCCTTATAAGCTTGCCAGTCAAACGAATGTATCCAAAGATAAATTGACCCATATTATTTTTTCCGAAGCGGCTATTTATCGGGGTTTTTTAGAGCAATCCTATCAGCAAAAAAAGTTTATAGAAAATGTTAGTATCGATATTATTCCTTCGCCTTCTCAAATGGCTTCAGAAAGTCTTGCAGAGATTCAGCATAATGTCCATCATATGTATTTAAAGGAATTTGATGTCGCTATTGATCCACAAGAGCTATTTGATTTCCACTATAGTCTTTGGCAGGCGGGCAAAATTGATTTTGCGATTACTTGTTATCCCTCTGTTGATGAAGAGCTGAAGAAACGAGGCGTTCCATCTTATTGGGTTTCCCCGACAAAAACAGAAATTTATCATACAGTTCAGCTTTTTACAGAGAAGATCAAAACGTCCTACTATAAAGAGACACAAATTGGTGCAGTCATGCTTGAAATTAAGGACTTCGATTCATTAAAAGAGCGCATGAAGCAAGGCTATCGTATTCAATATTTAGAATTGCGTACGAAGGAAAATCTACTACAGCTCTGTGAACAGATTGATGGCTCTCTTATTGAAGAGGGGAATGGTAAATATACGATCTTTAGTACAAGAGGTGCGATTGAAGGGCAAATACGATTTTTACAGGAAAAAATGTATCAGTTGTCGATTGAAATGGAGACGAAGGTGACAGCAGGCATTGGCTTTGCTCAAACAGTGTTCAATGCTGAGTTACATGCTCACCGAGGACTAAGACAGACGAAGGAAAACGAGGCTATTGACATCGTGATGATACAGGATGATGGCACCATTATTGAATCGGTAGGGAATGTAGAAGAGCTATCCTATTCCTACCGAGCAGAAGACCCTTATATCTTAGAAAAACTAAAAAAAGGGAATATTAGTATTAAAACCTATATGAAAATCCATGCACTTGTACAAAAAATGCATTGGAAGCATTTTACGACAAAGGATTTAGCGACACAACTGCAAATGAGCGAGAGAAATGCCCAACGAATCGTAGCAGATTTATGTAATGTAGATTTAGCGAGAATTTGTGGGGAAGAATTACAGCATACTCGAGGCAGACCTATTAAAATGTATCAACTTGTCTAAAAACAAAAATGTCCCAAACCAATAAATGGTGTGGGACATTTTTTTATGCTTTTTGAAGCCTTAAATACTGATAAATTAATGAATTTAGCGGTTATTTAGGTAAATAATATGGATTTACGAAGACGATTATCTATTAGAAATTTTCAAAAAAATATTGTCTTTTTATTGAACTTTGATTATTATACGAATATATAACGAAAATGTCGGTATATAAAAGGGGATTTACGGACAAGGGGGCAAGCATATTCAAGAATAGTCGTGGCAATAAAGAGAGGATTTCTATATATGGGAGGGATATGAATGACAACAAATGAAATAACGAAGAAATCTAGAAATGTCATCCTTGCACTTTTATTTTTAGGCTGGTCTTTAGGGAATTTAGATCGCTATATTATGAACTACGCAGTAGTTTCGATTACAGGGGATTTGCAACTGGATGCATCTTCAACGGGTATTATTTTAAGCGCTTTCTTTTTAGGCTATGCCATTATGCAAATACCGGGTGGCTGGCTTGCCGATAAGTTTGGCGCAAAACGAGTTTTATTGATGGCTGTTATCACGTGGTCTATTTTTACTGGCCTAACAGCCATTGCTTGGTCTTTAACAGCGATGATTGTGATTCGTTTTTTATTTGGCATTGGCGAGGGTGGTTTTCAGCCATCAAGCTCTAAAATTATTGCTACGATTTTCCCAAAAGAGGAAAGAGGTAGAGCGATGTCCATCATGCTTACTTCTGGTGGCATTGTTTCACTCATCGTCCCTTTGCTAGCTGCTTATTTATTAGGAACGATTGGCTGGCGCATGATGTTTATTATCATTGGGGCCATTGGGGCAATAATTGCCTTTATATATTGGAAATACATTCAACTCCCGAAAGATGAGGCAGCAACAGCTGGAACAGAAAATACTACGAACAAAGTGAATTTTAAAGAGTTACTGAAAACACCCCTAATGTGGAATTTAATCATTGCTTATTTTTGTATTTATGCAGTGAACTGGGGATTAGTTTCTTGGATTCCAACATATCTTCAAAAAAATCGAGGCTTGGATTTAATGTCCATTGGTTGGGCGCAAACAATACCTGCCATTACAACGATAATTGGTGTATATGGTAGTGGCTATATCATTGATAAGCTACCAAAAGGTATGGAGAAAGTGTTAGGCTCCATCTCCTGCGCAGTCATTGGTCTTTTATTGTATTTAATGTTTACTGCCAAAACAGTGACGTTATTTATTGGTTACCAAACAGTCGTTTCGATATTTATTGCGTTTGTCATTACATTACTACCTGTTATTGTACTCAAGAAATTACCTTCTTCTATCACAGGTTCTGCAATGGGAATTGCCAATACAGGGGGACAATTAGCAGGGTTTGTTACACCGATGGCAATTGGATTTATGGTGGATGCCTTTAATGGCTCCTTTGATGCAGCCTTTTGGATGTTAATTGGCTTTGCGCTTATCTGTATTGTGTCGCTTGTCACACTAAACGACCAAAAAGGAACATTGTTAAAAGCATAATGAAATTGGAGGGACAAATATGAGTTATCATGAGAAAATTTCAATGTTAATTGAAGCAAAACAGCAAGCTACAGTAGCATTAAGCGATGCGATTTGGGCTGTACCCGAGCTTCATTTTCAAGAAAAGAAATCGATGGAATATATGAAACAGGCACTAGAAAAAGAGGGTTTTCAAACAGAAGTCGGTGTTGCGGGTCTTGAAACAGCGCTTGTTGGAACTTATGGTTCTGGCAAGCCTGTAATTGCCTTTTTAGGTGAATATGATGCGCTTCCAGGCTTGAGTCAAAAAGGTGGGGTGACACAACATGAGCCTCTTGTGGATGGTGGAAGCGGACATGGCTGTGGTCATAACTTATTAGGTACTGGCGCATTCGCAGCTGCTGTTGCTGTAAAGGATTATTTAGAGCAAAATCATCAGTCAGCAACAATTCGTTTTTACGGTTGCCCTGCAGAGGAGAATGGATCTGGTAAAGCTTATATGGCAAAGGCTGGCCTTTTTGATGATGTTGATATCGCGATCTCTTGGCATCCAGGTACGTTTTCGACTGTGATGACGTGTAGTTCTCTAGCAAACTATGCCGCAACGTTTAAGTTTACGGGCAAAAGTGCTCATGCCGCAGCTGCACCACATCTTGGACGAAGTGCTTTAGATGCTGTTGAGCTTATGAATGTTGGGGTAAACTACTTACGAGAACACATCATTCCAGAAGCACGTGTGCATTATGCCATTACTAATTCTGGCGGAACTTCGCCAAATGTAGTTCAACCATATGCAGAGGTAACGTATCTAGTTAGGGCACCTAAAAAGCAGCAAGTACAGGAAATTTATCAACGCGTTGAGAACATTGCAAAGGGTGCCACAATGATGACAGGGACGTCAGTGGACATCGAGTTTGAAGGTGCTGCTTCGAATCTTATTACAAATAAAACACTTTATGATGTGATGTATCAACAAATACTTGAAATTGGTATGCCAGACTATACAATAGAGGATGAACAGTATGCGCAGGCTATTTTCAATACGTTTACACCAGAAGTACAAGCAGCTTCATTAGTGGGCTTGCGTAAAGAAGATGCCAAGCTATTACAAGGAAAAGTGATTGCTGATCATGTTCCAGGCATGCTACCTGAATTTATTATGGGTGGCTCTACAGATGTTGGAGATGTTAGCTGGAACGTACCAACCGTACAGTGTACAACTGTATGCATGGCATTAGGGACACCATTACATACATGGCAGGTAGTGTCTCAGGGAGTGACCCCAATAGCGCATAAAGGAATGCTACAGGCTGCTAAAATTATGGCTTGTACAGCCTTAGCGTTGCTGGATAATCCTCTATACATTGAAAAAGCGAAAAAGGAATGGCAAGAACGTCTAGATGGTGAAACATATCAATCTTTAATTCCAGAGGGAACACAGCCACCTAAGCGCTAACAGGATAGAGTCTTCATAGGAGAACTATGAAGGCTCTGTTTTTGCCTCATTTTGAAAGGAGAACGCGACATGTCAACACAACCCAATCATCAGCATCATCTTCTAGCACAGTGGGTATCACAGTATCGTGCAGCTACCAAAGAAGGGCAATGTGCTAATTATATCCCTGCTTTAGCCAAAAAAGATCCTAATCAATTAGCTGTGGCGATTGTTGGGACTGAAGGCCACGAAATCAAAGCGGGAGATACCGAAGAACTATTTACCCTTCAAAGCGTTTCCAAGGTTATTACCTTTATTTTAGCCTGTATGGATCGAGGCTTACCATATGTTTTAGAAAGAGTAGATGTTGAACCAACAGGAGATACCTTTAACTCAATTATTCGCTTAGAAAGTCATCAGCCAGGTAAACCCTTTAACCCGATGATTAATGCTGGGGCTATTACGGTATCCTCCATGTTGGCTGGTCATTCTCCACAAGAGAAGGTCACAAAGATTCTACAATTTTTAGAACAAATTATAGGCAAGCAATTGAGTATCAATGAAGAAGTATTCCAGTCAGAGTGGCAAACGGCTAATCGTAATCGAGCATTGGCCTATTACTTAATGGATTCAGGGTTTTTAGATTGTCCAGTAGAGGCGGCGCTTGAGGTTTATTTGAAGCAATGTGCAATTGAAGTCAATGTATCAGATTTAGCCATGATTGGCCTAGTTATTGCGAATGATGGCTATCACCCACTGTTAAAGAAACAGCTATTCCCAAAACAAGTGGCAAAATTAGCGAAGGCTTTGATGGTAACGTGTGGTATGTACAATGCCTCAGGGAAGTTTGCGGCATTTATTGGTCTCCCTGCCAAAAGTGGTGTATCAGGTGCGATTCTTGCGGCTGTTCCAGGACATGCAGGCCTACACTCGCCGTTTCCTACTGGCTGTGGTATCGGAATTTACGGACCAGCGATTGATCCAATAGGAAACAGTGTGGCAGGTGTACAGTTGCTGAAACAGCTAGCAACAGAATGGGATATGACTATTTTTTAATAAGTGGAAGATGATTTCAGCGCTTAGTCTGAAGTCATCTTTTTTTCATTTTATAAATAATAAATAAAACGATAAACCAAATTGGTGTTAACAGCAGTGCCGTACGCGTAGCCTCAGAAATAAACATCACCATTAATAAAAAGGCGAAAAACGCAAGCACGACGTAGTTGATAAAAGGTGTCAGTGGTGCTTTGAAGATTGAAGCTTCATGTAAAGCACGTTTTTTTCGTTTGTAGATAATGTGCGAAATGATAATAATGCTCCACACCCAGATAAAACAAATTGCACTAATCGTCGTCACAACACTAAAGGCGTTCTCTGGCATCAACTTACTTAACAGAGCACCAGCAGATACAACAATAGTAGAAATAACGAGTGCATTACTTGGTACACTGTTTTTGTTGAGTTTGGCGAATGCTGGAGATGCCTGTTTATTGTTACCAAGATTATAGAGCATCCGACTTGTGGAGAATAACCCACTGTTACCTGCTGAAGCCGCTGAAGTAAGCACAACAAAATTTATAATACCAGCAGCAATCGGGATACCTGCTAATGTAAACACTTGGACAAAGGGGCTGCTTGAAGCAGACATCTCATACCATGGGTTAATACATAAAATGACAAATAATGCCCCTACATAGAAAAGTAAAATGCGAAATGGAATTTTATTAATGGCAGAAGGAATATTTTTTTGAGGATCTGCTGTTTCAGCTGCTGAAACCCCCACTAATTCCACACCAACAAATGCAAAGACAACCATTTGGAAGGCCATTAAAAAGCCGTATATACCATTTGGGAACATGCCTCCATGTGCCCATAGATTTTCAACTGATACTGCTCCTGAGCTAGTTTGGAAGCCAGTTACTAGCATAATAAGACCAATAATAATAAGTGCTACAATTGTAATAACTTTAATAATAGCGAACCAAAATTCTAGCTCACCAAAAAGCTTAACAGTTAATAGATTTAGTAGTAATAACAATACAAGGCAACCAATGGCTGGCACCCATTGTGGGATATCAAACCAATATTGTGTATATACCCCCACCGCAATAATGTCTGCCATCGCCGTCATAATCCAACAGAACCAGTATGTCCAACCTGTGATATAACCTGCCCAAGGCCCTATGTATTCGGATGCAAAATCCGTAAATGAAGTGTAGCCTGCATTGGATAGTAACAATTCGCCTAAGGCACGCATCACAAAAAATAGCGCTGTCCCTACAATTAAGTAGGCTAGGATGATCGAAGGCCCTGCTAAGGCAATAGCTTTTCCAGAGCCTAAAAATAAACCAGTCCCAATTGTTCCACCAATGGCAATAAGCTGTACATGGCGATTTTTTAAATCTCGTTTTAATTGTTGCTGTTCCACGTTAATCCCCCTCAAAGATGCATAAAAAACTATGACTGGAAAAATAAAAAGAGACTAGTTGTGACACTAGTCTCGGAAAAACGTCAGAATAACAAATACCATTTATTCGCAGATGTCTACATGAGATAGTGTAGCATCGCTTATAAAAGCTGTATTACTCCTCTGTCCTTTTGCCTGAGATAGTGAACCCTTCGGCGACGCAATGTGCGCTCTCTCCAGAACTGCTCCTGCTATAGTTTGATCCATAGCATTCATAGCTTATTAACTTGATAATCAATTATTATTGTAAGATATTATACATCCTAACAGTGCTTCTAAAATTATTCAACAATAAATTTTAACTATTTTCAGAAAAATAGAAGAATAGGGTTCGTAACTGGCATATCTCTAACGAAAAATAGTATTTTTGGTCATACAAAGTGTTTCGTGAAGGAGTTTTTAAATATGAGGTGGTTTATTGGAAGATTGTTCAACGTAGCTTTCGAAGTGCTCAAACATAAGTGAAAACCGCTCCAAAAAGACATCAAAGCGCTCAATTTTATGAGGATCCGACTCAAGTAGCGAACTCGTTCAAAGTAGATTTTGTATCAAATAAGGGGACTATAATGCGTTTTGTTGCTTTACTTTTTTATTTTAATGACATGAAGCTCGTACAGCATCATTTGAAATAGATATAATATAGTAGAAACTCTGAATTTTTTAAAAAAGAAGCCGTCTCATAGTACTTTGAGACGACTTTTTTTGATGAGAGCATTAATATTTTTTTGCTTTTATTTTACCTGTCCAAGTTTTGAAACCACCTTGAAGTTGGTAAATTTGGTTGTACCCACGTTTTTTAAGAAATAGTGCAGCACGTGAGCTACGGCCTGTATTTTGACAGTATAGATATACTGGTAAATCTGGGCGGATTTCTTTATAACGTTGACGTAGTGTTGTCGAAGGCACATTTCGTGCACCAAGAATGTGACCAGCATCAAATTCTTTTTGCTCACGAACATCGATCAGCTGGGCTTTACGATAGCCTTCTATGAATTGCTCTTGTGTTAGGTTGGTTACGGCTTTTTTGAGTCGTAGTGCATTAATTCCGATATATGCAATTGTGACTACTAAAACGACACCGATTGTGATAAGTATGTCCAAGATTTTCTTACCCCTTTCTATCTTCTCTATTATTATAAAAGATGCGCTAGCGATAGTCCAATGAGTTTGATAAAATTAACTAGGTTGTAGCGAATTCGCTTTTTTCGTTACACAAGCAATCGTTCGCAAGTTGAACTGTAGTATAATATTCGTTAAAGTTGACCCACAGGTGGGGCCTGATGGATCATTTTATATTTGTAGGAGATGAGCATATGACAACTTGGTATTTTTTAAATTCAGGGAAATGTAGTCCTTCTTTTAATATGGCACTAGATGAAGCCTTACTTGATTGGCATAGTGAGGGGTTAATTCCACCAGTAATTCGTTTCTACGAGTGGGAGCCTGCGACATTATCCATTGGTTATTTTCAACAAGCTAAGAGAGATATTAATTTAGATGCTGTGCGTGAACAAGGCTTAGGTTTTGTACGTCGACCAACTGGTGGACGAGCTGTCCTACATGAACATGAGCTAACTTATAGTGTCATTGTGACGGAAAGCTATCCGAATATGCCAGAATCTGTGACAGAGGCATATCGTGTGTTAAGTGAGGGAATTTTGCAAGGTTTCCATAACCTAGGTATGGATGCCTATTTTAGTGTACCTGATACAGAGGAGAAAAGAGCGGACCTGAAGAGTCCAAAAAGTGCTGTTTGCTTTGATGCACCAAGTTGGTATGAACTTGTCGTAGAAGGGAAAAAAATAGCTGGAAGTGCTCAAACACGTCAAAAGGGTGTCATTTTACAGCATGGCGCCATTTTATTAGATTTGGATCAAGAGAAATTATTATCCGTATTTAATTTCTCCAGTGAAGAAGCGAAGAATCGTATGCGTAGAAAGCTACCAGAAAAGGCTGTTGCCATCAACAGTCTTGTAAAAGAGCCAGTGACAGTTGAACAATGTGTGACAGCTTTTAGAGATGGCTTTGCAAAATCGTTGCAAATTGAATTAAAACCATTTACACTTTCTGAGGAGCAATTAGAATATGTGCAAGCTTTAGAAGAAAAAAAATATGCTTCAGATGAGTGGAACTTTAAAAAGTAAAAAATGGTATGAAAAAAATATTTTTTAACGTTCAATCCTAGTCATAACAAGTAGTTCTGAATCTATTAAAAAAAGCAAGAGTTGAATTAAAAAACTATATATAGTATCTTTTTTAAAGACATATACACAATATGTAGTGTTTAACGACACAAGATATTGTGTATTTATTTTGTAATGAAGAAAACAAGGGAGGCTAAACGATGGTACTCACAAATCATCAACCCGAAGTAAACAATCAATTTGAACAGTTAAACAAAGATATTGAACAATTCCCGCAGGTACACCCCGTAACATCTGATATGCATATTACACACAAAGGTGTATCAAGACTTGTCATGATCGATCGCTATTCGTTTAAAGACACAGAAAAGAAAACATTGAAAGCCGGCGACTTTGTTGTATTAACGGTAAAAGCTGATCCGAAATTTCCTGCACGTGGTTTAGGGACAATTCAAAAATTGGATATGTCTACAAAAACAGCAGAGATTTTGATTGAAGAGGATTATCGTAGCGCATTAGACGATCCGCAAGAGCAAGAAACGGGTGTGATTACGCGTTCAATTGACGTGTTAGAAAAGCCTCTTGAGATATTTTATGAACAAATTGCAAAACGAAATGCAACGGGCCTTGCCGCTGTTGAAAAAACACCAGAAAAACGTCAAGAATGGTTTGAAAAATTTTATGAGCAATTAGTATCCTTGAAATTCATTCCAGCTGGACGAGTGATTTATGGAGCTGGTTCTGAAACAGATGTAACTTTCTTTAACTGTTACGTGATGCCATTTGTCGCTGACTCTCGTGAAGGTATCAGTGATCACCGTAAGCAAGTAATGGAGATTATGAGCCGTGGTGGCGGTGTAGGAACAAATGGTTCAACATTACGTCCACGCAACACATTAGCTCGTGGTGTAAACGGTAAATCATCTGGTTCTGTTTCCTGGTTAGATGATATTGCTAAATTGACACATCTTGTGGAGCAAGGTGGATCACGTCGTGGCGCACAAATGATTATGCTAGCAGATTGGCATCCAGATATTGTGGAGTTTATTATTTCCAAAATGCAAAATCCACGTATTCTGCGTTACCTGATCGAAAATACAACGGATGAAACAATCATCCGTCTAGCCAAAGAAAAATTAAACTTCAAGCCACTTTCTATGCAAGAAGAAGCGATGTATCAAGGCATCGTGAATTATAAAAACATTGAAGGCTTAGGTGGATTTGATACAGCTATCATTCGTGAGGCTGAAAATAAATTACGTGATGGTGGCACGTACACTGTTCATAACCCAGAGTTTTTAACAGGTGCCAACATTTCTGTGACATTAACAAAAGAATTTATGGAAGCAGTTGAAAAAGATGCTGACTTCGAGCTTCGTTTCCCAGCTGTTGAAGAATATACAAAGGAAGAAATGAGCGTTTACAACACGAAATGGCATGAAGTTGGTGATGTTCGTGAATGGGAGAAAATGGGCTATAAAGTCCGCACATACCGTACAATTAAAGCGAAAGAGTTATGGAATTTAATTAATGTATGTGCAACATACTCGGCAGAGCCAGGTATTTTCTTCATTGACAACGCCAATGACATGACAAATGCAAAGGCATACGGTCAAAGTGTTGTAGCGACGAACCCATGTGGTGAGCAACCACTTGCACCATATTCTGTGTGTAACTTAGCTGCTGTGAATTTAGCACAGTTTGCGAATAAAGAAAATCAATCAGTTGATTACGAAGCACTACGTGAAACAGTTCGTGTTGGTGTTCGTATGCAGGATAATGTGATTGATGCGACACCTTACTTCTTAGAAGAAAACCGTGTACAAGCTCTTGGTGAACGTCGTGTCGGATTAGGTGTTATGGGCTTAGCCGATTTGCTGATTTACTGTGAAAAAGAATACGGTTCAGAAGCAGGTAATGCGTTAGTCGATGAAATCTTTAAAACAATCGCTGAAACTGCGTATGAGGCGTCTACAGAGCTTGCGAAGGAGCGTGGTAGCTTCCCATTCTTAGTAGGTGCTACAGACGAAGAAACAGCTCGTTTACGTAAAGCCTTTACAGAGACAGGCTTTATGCAAAAAATGCCTGCTCATATCAAAGAGCAAATTTTAGCGACTGGTATCCGTAACTCACATTTATTAACGGTTGCACCAACAGGGTCAACAGGAACAATGGTAGGGGTAGCAACAGGTCTTGAGCCATACTTCTCCTTCACGTACTATCGTTCTGGTCGTCTAGGTAAATTCATTGAAGTAAAAGCTGAAATTGTCCAAGAATATTTGAACCGTCATCCAGAAGTAAATGAGCAAGAGCTTCCAGAATGGTTCGTTACAGCAATGGAGCTAAAACCAGAAGCGCATGCGGATGTGCAATGTATTATTCAAAAATGGATCGATTCATCTATTTCTAAAACTGTAAACGCACCAAAAGGCTATACAGTACAGCAAGTTGAAAAAGTGTACGAGCGACTATATAAAGGTGGCGCTAAAGGTGGTACGGTCTATGTTGACGGTAGCCGTGATTCACAAGTACTTACACTAAAAGCAGAAGAAAATGATATGGATCAACTTTCATTTGAAGAGGAATTGGTTGAAGAACATACAAAACGTCCAGTCGTATTAGTAGATACGATTCAAGCGTTAGAGTCAACAACTGTTATTGGCTCAGACGTTGGGAATACATGCCCAGTATGCCGTAAAGGCACAGTCGAAGAAATGGGCGGCTGTAATACATGTACAAACTGTGGCGCACAGTTGAAATGCGGCCTGTAATTAATATTTTAAATTAATTTGTTGTGGCTTTGAAATAAAGTTGCAATCATAATGGCAATGAAATACCTCTTTAGATATTTTATCTAAAGGGGTATTTTTCATGTCTAACACAAACAGAACATCTAAAATTATAATTGGCTGTATAACAAGAAGAATTTTTTGAGGTGCAAATTACTTCAATTAGGAGACTCTTGTTGAGTTGGAGGGGAATGTTAGTACAATAAAAAGAAGTGTTGTTAGATACATTAAATAAACTAAATGAAATGATTTTGTGCAGCAATTCATTCAAGCCAGGGTTGGCACTATCAACATCATTGGTGATAACATTCAAGCAAAATAAGATTTTCCTAAGCATGTCTGTAAAGCAACGTGTGCAGACAATGCGGCCATGGAGAACTTCTTTGGCTAAATGTATTACAGAGAAGAATTGATCTCCTACGAAGCGTTTAAGAAGAAAATAGAAAAGTATATCGATTACTATAATAATGATCGAATTAAACAAAAATTGGCCGGCATGAGTTCAGTAAAATACCGAACTTATGCCAGCCAATTAGCTGCATAAATAAAACTCTAACTTTAAGGGGTCACTACCAATACAAGCGATCTAACATTTTTCTTTTTTGTCTCAGCCTCTTGTATTTGGCTTTTTCTATTCTGAAAGCTGTTCTTTTCCAACTGTATCTTTTATATAAGAGTGAGAGTTTGCGGCTTCTTCAATTTCCTTGAATGCCCAATGTGTTGCTTTGACATCTGGGAAGCTTGGTTTTGTCACACCGTTTAATGGACCACGTTCAAACATGCGGTTCATCATTACGACTACTTGTGCACGTGTTAAAGCAACATTTGGTGCAAAGCTTCCATTCTCAAGGCCATTGATGAGGCCTGCAGTACGGTTTGCTTCAATAATCCACTGTGCCCAATGGCCTTCAGTATCCTTGAACGTAATTGCCACACCTTCTTCAACATAAAGCTGTTTATAGTTGGCTACGACTGCCGCCATTTCAGCACGTGTGATGTTGGCATTTGTATGGAAGTTACCATTGTTATCACCATTCATAATGCCCTGTTCTTTTACAAAGGCAATTGCTCCTGCAGCACTATGGTTTTTGGCTACATCTTTAAACGGTGCTTTCTTTAATGCTTGTCCTTCTGTATAGCCTAAAATACGAGCCATCATGATCGCTACTTGTGCGCGTGTAACATTCTTATCAGGACCAAATGTGCCGTTTGGGAATCCTTTAATATAAGCTTCATGCTCGCTTACCTCTGGCTTTTCAAATTGAATAATGGTAAACGTACTGAACTTATCTACAGTGAAGCGTAGACCAAGCTCACCCTTTGCCATTGTGACGACTTCAGGAAAGACCACTTTTTTCTCACCATCTGAGTGTTCAATAAAGACGGCTAGTTGCTCTAAGAATCTTTGACGTGCTACTGCTTCTGTTGGTACCTTTACATCTCTTAGTGGTAGTGTTACTTGTACTGGACGACTTGGCATATTCGTTTCTATTGTCATTGGACGAGCTACCACACCCCAATCGTTACTTTGTAGTGTCTCTCGGACAACTTTTTCTACTTTAGCGCGTTCTTCAATCGCTTGACGCTCGCTTTCTTTCTTTACTGGTACTAAACGGAAGTAGAAGTTATCGTCAAGGCCTTCCATTGAGCTTTGTGGAATTGCAATATGACCATTTACTGTTGAAATTTCTAGTGATAAACCATTGTCACGTAATGTTTGTAGAGATTGCTTTGGTATTTCTACTGTTACTTTATCCACTTCATCATTCACATCAGGAATGACGATACGTGCAATGTTATTGCCAATTTGTTTTGCTTTTTCTACAGTTTCTAATGCTTGCGATGGTGTGAAGTTGACGAAGTCAGTCATTTCACCATTGGCATGTTTAGTGCGTTCAATTTCCACTGTTGTTTTTTCAAGTGGATGGTTACCATCAATTTCTAATGCTACTTGGATTTTCGTTGTTGTCGAGCTTGGATTAGTTGTTGCAGGGATAGAATTTGGCGTCCATGTATCACCATTGCTACTTGATTTTTGAACCGTAAAATTAATTTTATATGTTTTTGTTGTAAATCCATCTTCTGCTGTGACAACAATTGTTGTTGTACCTGGTAAACTTGTTGCATTCGTCACGACTGCACTCGCTTTATCCTTATCTGCGACAGTCGGAATTACCTTAGGAACCATAGTAGTGTATGACGGTAATTCGACATTGTATATTTCTTTTTGAGATTCGAACTCTGCTACAGTTGAGGCGTTAACAGTTAGATTACTTAATGTTGCATTATTGCTTAAAGTTGGTGTTAAATTTTTAACCGTAAAATTAATTCTATATGTTTTTGTTGTAAACCCATCTTCTGCTGTGACAACAATTGTTGTTGTGCCTGGTAAACTTGTTGCATTTGTCACAACAGCATTCGCTTTATCCTTATCTGCAACAGTCGCCATTACACCTGGAACCGTAGTAGTACCTGCTGGTAATTCTACGTTGTATATTTCCCTTTCAGATTCAAACTCTGCTACAGTTGAAGCATTAACTGTTAAGTCTCTTAATGTTGCATTATTGCTTACAGTTGGTGTTGAATTATTTTCAACATCCTCTAAAGTCTGTTCAATATTGCTATCTAAACTATAAAAATACTCAACTGTTTTAGCTTCACCAGGTTTCATGTTACCAACAGCAAAAGTTAAACCAATCCATGAATCATAAGTTGTTTCAGCTACTTTACCGTCATCATTAAATGCAGTTGGATCAAATGGATTGGAACTATTAATGGATGCGCGTGATTTTGAATCTGTAGACATCAAAATCAATGCATTTCCAGTAATAGGACCCTTCGATAATACAACAGATTTAGCATCATTCGGATAGTTAAATGGAACCGAATTGATAGTATCAAATATAAGATTCTTATCCGCATCAATATCAGGATCTACAGAACGCATATAACGTACATCTAAAAGTTCTCTATCTGTCATATTCGTCATTTTAACTGTAGCTTTAAAGAATTTATCATTTGCTTTAAATGAAACAGTTTGTTCTATTTTTAATGCACCATCAGACGTTACCCCACTCGTTTTTGCTACTAAATTATCTTCTGTCGATAAATCTTCATTAGTGCTCATTAGAATCTCCATAGATCCTAAAGCATTTGCATTTAAAAATACTTTTGTGCTATCATCACTTTCTTTATAACCAACATAAAATCCTTCGTATGGGCTTCCTGGTAAGAAATAATCGCCACTGTTCATTGCTTCCCCACTATCAAACCCATCAGAATCCACTGTAAATCCTAAATTTTGACGTCCAGTAGGATGGAAATCTATTGGGGCTGCACTTTCCGTTCCAAACGAACCACCTTTTGAAATCCCCATCTCAATGTATTTTCCTCCAAGGAAGATATCATCACCAACTTTTTCATGTCTCGCATAGGAAACATTTTCCGGAACTATCAACTCTTCAGGTTGAGATTCTTCCGGCGCTATCGGCTCTTCAATTTGTGATTCTTCTGCTCCTACAGAACTTATAGGAAACAAGCTAAGTAATAACATACAAATTGTCATTATCAATAATTCTTTGCTTTTTTTCATAACTTTTTCTCCTTTCCGAATAGGATAATGCCTCGTTTTATATTTTTTTATAATGAGGATTCATTAACAAAGTTATTATAAATAAACAAACTCTCAAATAACTCTCAAAAAAATAATGAATTTTCCTATTTAGATAGAAGAGTTTTACAAGTCTTTAATAAATACATTTAATCCATACTTATATTTGAATATGTAATCTTTTTGTGTTATTCAATAATTTATCAGATTTTTATCAGTTATTTTAAACATGCTCCTAAATTTTGCCCTTTGTTTTTAAATGAGCAGTTTTACAATTATTAAAACAATCATGACTACTCCTTGTTTTTTTTTTTGAGGGAATAGAGAGAGCCTATCATCTAGCTAGATTTGTAGAACGAGATGATTTTTTGGGATATTTATGTTAAATCCACTATAATGTATGTGGAGCAGGTTAGTTTATTGATTTGCTTAGAATATTTTGAGTTTCATTTATTAAAGCTTAAGGAGACAAGCATATGACGTTATATTCTGTCCTAGTGGCGAACAGTGCTTTACAAACAGTTGATTGTACAGGAATTGCTGAAATAACAGTAAGAGAATTAAAAAAATTATATCCAATTACAGAGAGTACACCAACACAGTCGTGGCATTTGATGGATGATGATGCACGAGTTTTACATGCAGCAGATGAATCAGCTTTTGAAAATTTGAATATATTCGAATGGAATAATCCACCTTACGACTTAGGGCTTTATAATGAAAAATCCTTTGTATACGGCATCCAGGGAAATTGGGGTCCTCAATTTTTAGAAGATTTTTTAAGTTATTTGAAGGAACATATACAACCAGAGCAAGGTGCTGAATTAATGAGGTTCTGGGCAGGGGATTATGATAAAAAACTAAAAATCCGTCGTATTACGATGGATGACCTTGAATTGCATCACCTTGAAAGCTTAAAGAACGAGGAATACATACGTGTCGCTTTTGTATAGCTACCTCTGAATGATGGAACTCCACATAATAAAAAGCAAAAACATAAAGCAATAGATGAAAAGGCAAATCAAGCCCTATTTCCAAATTCAGAAGATGAGGTAGAAATTTTATCAAAAGAAGTAGATGAATTATTTCAGGATAATTAATCTTAACTATCTACATGTTAGCAAGACAAAATTGATTAGCCCCATTCATAGAGTGGAAGAGGTTAGAAAATGGGATAGGTATAGTTACTCGCCATTATCAAATCCACCTCCATTAATATAGCGGTAGTTTGGAGGGGATAGATACCCAATCGAAAGCTGTCATTTTGTTTCAAAACGGCAGCTTTCTTAGTGTTGAAAAATAAAACAGTCAATTGAAAGGTAGAAATGGATTTCCGTTGCAAGCTACTTGCTTTCCTGTGGGCGACCGCCAAGCCGCTTCCTCCGCTACCGCTCCGTTTAGTGGCTCGCCTGTCTCTCTATCCCACGGGAGTCAAGTAGCCTTCCACTCCAACCCACCAAAGTGTTACCTTTTTATAGAAAGTTTTTTAGTAAATTGAAGGTGTTCACTACTCTTTATGAAGTGGTGTTGTCAAGCATCACATCTCCACATTGAAAATAACCCTCTAAGAATATAGATAATGGGCGATTTGATCGCTCCACTACTATGAAAAAAGTAAAGACATTTTGCAGAATAGTTGATTGGAGTGGAGCCAGCGTCACTCCTAGGGGATTTAGCGTCACAGATGAGACCCTAGAGCGAACGTAAGTGAGTGAAGCGGCTCATCGGACGCCCCCTGGAAAGGACGCTGGCGGAACGGAAATCAACCTCTCACCTTGCAAAGTTACTTTTTCTGCTGTTGACATCATCTTTTTTCAACAACAAAGCTGTCATTTTGTTTCAAAATGGCAGCTTTTTATATACAGCACAATCAATGCTCTTTACATTTAGGGATTACAACAGGAAGGTCTTTTTATTTGATGATAGATTTTGGAAGGAGTATTGTTCAAAATGTGGAATTAAAATAAAGTTCGCTAAAAAGATGCATTTTACCATCGTCGAGACTCAGTTTTAGTGGTTTGGCACATCACTTTATTAATCATTACATGTTTGGAAACAGAATGAACAATAAAAGGAGAGAAAAACATGAGTATAGAAATTTTTAATGGAGAACGATCTGTAGAGAGTGTGCAATTTGAAAAATTATTGTTTTCACAAAGTAATAAAAAGAGCTTTTCTAGTATTGAAAATGCTCAACAAATTATTAAGCAAAGAGGAACAGAAAATATTCACCCCTATGTGATTGGGGAGGATGTCAATCTTTTAAGCGCTTTGAAGGAGCAAACATTCGAGGATATGCAGGTTTTTATTTTAAATGACCAAAAGTCTTCATCACAAATGGTGATTCTTTATATTCATGGTGGAGCTTGGACGAATCAACCTTTAAATTTACACTGGTTGTTCATGGATAAAATGGCACAAGCCTTAAATGCAAAAGTTATTGCGCCTATCTATCCAAAAGTCCCTCATTTTAGCTATCAAGATACGTACCCAAAGATGCTCAACTTATATAAAGAGATTCTAGCATCTATTGAAAGCTCCAATCAATTAACCATTATAGGAGATTCAGCAGGTGGAAATATAGCACTTGGTCTAATTCAACTGTTGAAGCGAGACGGTCTGCCTCAACCACAAGATATTATGTTATTGTCGGCATGTGTTGATATGAGTTTAGAAAATCCACTTATTCAGGAATATGAAGAAAACGATCCCATGTTAGCTAGTGAAGGAATGGAAGTCATAACAAAAATATGGGCAGCTGATAAAGCTCTAAAGGATCCAATAATTAGTCCAATTTACGGCGATTTTCAAGGAGTTGGCAAGATAACTCATTTTATTGGGTCCCACGAAAGCTTATATCCAGATGCAATACAGTTTGATGAGAAGCTAACAGAACAAGGCGTTGCAATCAATACCTTTGTTTATCCTAAGATGAATCATGTGTTTGTTGTGATGCCAATCCCTGAGGCAGTGGATGCGCAACAGAAGATTATCAATATCCTAAGTAAATAATTCACAGAAAAACGTGTTTTGTCCATTCAAAACACGTTTTTTTCTATGTACATTTTTAGCAAGGTTTATTTATCTGTAGATGTTTGAAAAATAAAAGTGTCTCAAAACAATCAATCATTGCAATTGATTTGGGAAAATTTAATCAATCATTAGAGCTTACCTCCAATATTTTAAAAGCTCCTGAATATGATGGGTGTTTTTACAGCCCTACTAGTAAGTAAAAAAAGATTCTAAGTAAGCTAAATTGTACGTTTAACCCCTTTGGATAGGCCTATTTAAAGGGTGTTTTTATTGTTCGCCAGAATCTTTGAGATTACCACTTATTCCTTGATAACGACCAGTTGTCGATAATCCATTTACAACATGTATGGAAAAATTTATAGTGAGGCGTAGAAAGGACAGTGATCATATGAAGGTGGAAATATCGATTGACCCTACATATAAAGAACCCAAAGTAATCATTCTCACAGATAAAATGACTGATGACATTGAGCATCTTATGCAAATTATTACTACGACAGCAGAAAGCACTTTATTAGCTTTCTCCCATAAAGGCGTTGAATTGATCGATAGTAAGGAGATCGTGCGTATTTATACAGAGCAAAAAAAGGTTTGTGTCCAGAGCATTCACGGTGTTTATACGGTACGTTTGCGTCTTTATGAGCTGGAGGAAAAGCTCAATCCTCAAATGTTTCTCCGTATTTCAAATGCTGAAATAGTCAATCGCTACATGATCAAGCATATGGACATTAGTAGAACAGGTACAATCGGAGTTGAATTGAAGAATGGCACGAAAACATACGCTTCTAGGCGTTATGTAAGCAAAATTAAGAAGCAATTAGGAATCTGAGGTGATAAATATGCGAAAAGACATTTTAACACGTATTATTGGTGGATTTTTGATCGGTATAGTGATGGGACAAATTGTGCAATTCTTTGTATCAATGGGCATAGGGCAAGGAAAATATGTTTGGGTGGTACCAGAATTTCGTGCTTACTTTACAGATGAAATAAGTGCAATAATTACTCAAATTCTATTAACGGGTGTTATTGGCATTACCTTTGCTCTTGCTGCACTTATTTTTGAAATGGCTAGCTGGGGAATGTTGAAGCAATATTTCGTCCACTTTTTCATAACGGCAATGATTTGGATACCGATTGTAACGCTACTATGGATGCCAAAAACGATGGCTAATATTTTTTCTCTCGTAGCCAGCTTTCTTGGAACTTATATTGTGACATGGGTTTTACAATATAGATTTTCACAACGTGACATAGAAAAAATTAATGCGATTCTTACCAATCGAGGTGAAGAGCAGGATGATTAACATAAGAGATTTAACAAAGCTTTATAAAGAGCGTGTAGTCGTTAATCAATTAAATTTACAAATCCATCAAGGTGAACTTTTCGCTCTTTTAGGACAAAATGGTGCTGGCAAAACAACCACAATCAAAATGTTGTGTGGGCTCCTTTCACCTACAGAGGGGGATGCCACAATAGATGGAAAAAGCATTGTGCAAAATACACAGGCTGTAAAACAAGTTATTAATATTTCTCCTCAAGAAACGGCCATTGCGCCTAATTTAACGGTATATGAAAATCTATTATTATTCAGTCAGATTTATGGCTACGAAAAAGAAAAAGCACAACAACAAGTATATGACAAAATGGCCTTATTCGGACTGACTCCACATCAGCATGACAAGGCTAAGACACTATCTGGCGGCTACCAGCGTCGTTTAAGTGTAGCAATGGCTTTAATGTCAAACCCAAAGGTATTGTTCCTCGATGAACCGACTTTAGGGATGGACATACGGGCAAGGAATGATGTATGGAACATATTGAAGCACTTAAAAGGACATGTCACGATTATTTTGACCTCCCATTATTTGGAGGAGATAGAGGCTTTAGCTGATCGTGTAGGAATTATGCATCATGGGCAAATATGTGCACTAGGCACGATCCAACAATTGATCAGTGAAACAGGCAAGCATTCTTTAGAAGAGGTATTCTTGGAAAAAACAGAGGAGGCGTTATTGTGAGGGTAGCTGCGTTTGCAACAAGGAATCATAAAGAGATTGTCCGCGATCCAATCACTTTATTATTTGGTATAGGCTTACCAATTCTTTTATTGGGCTTATTTTCTGTTATGCAAAAAAATATGCCATTTGCTTTATATGAAATGAATAACCTAACACCGGGCGTCATTGTATTTAGTTTTTCTTTTCTCACACTGTTTTCAGGAATGCTACTAGGAAAAGATAAAAGTTCATCCTTTTTAATGAGGATTTTTGTTTCTCCTTTGTCTGCCGCTGATTACATTTTAGGGTATATGATACCTTTACTACCAATAGCTCTGCTACAAATTTTTGTTTGTTTAGCTACCGCCATGTTTTTAGGGTTGCCATTTAATAAGCCTATCCTCTTTATGATTCTTGTACTTCTAATAATTTCACCACTCTATATTAGTTGTGGATTATTATTTGGGACATTATTTACAGATAAGCAGGTAGGAGGGATATTTGCCATCTTTGTTAATGTGACAACTTGGTTAAGTGGAACATGGTTCGAATTAGATATGATTGGTGGACCATTCCAAAAGATTGCGCAGCTTTTACCTTTCATGCACGCAGTCAATGCAGCTAGGGCTATCTTACATGCAGAGTATGCGAATGTGTTTTATTCACTTATTGTTGTCTTTGGTTATACAATAATTATGACAATTCTCGCTATCTTTATGTTTAAGCAGAAAATGCAAGGCAGTACAAAATGAAAAAAAAGGCAGCTCCGACGTTGGGCTGCCTTTTTTATTAATCATGATTTAATGTCGCAGCGATTTCAGGTTGCTGCTCTACTTGGCGTAGCATATTAAAGGAAGCAATCGCTACTTCTACTTGATCGTCCTTCGGTTCACGAGTTGTTAGTAATTGGAGCCATAAGCCAGGGTAGCCAAGGAAGCGTAACACTGGAATATTACGGCAGGCATTTGTCGCTTGTAAGACTTCAAATGAGATCCCCAGAACAACAGGAATTAATAGAATACGATCTAAAATACGAAGCCACAGTGGATCTGTAGGCACAAAGAAATATAAAAACATCCCAACGAACACTGTGAATAATATGAAGCTACTGCCGCAACGATAGTGTAGGCGTGATTGAGCTTGAACATTTTTTACGGTAATGTCTAACCCAGCTTCATAGCAATTTATCACCTTGTGCTCTGCACCATGGTACTGAAATACTCGTTTAATGAGGGGGGTTAACGAGATAAAATATAAATAGGCTAGCAGTAACAATAATTTAATACCGCTTTCCAGTAAAATTTGTCCCGTTTTTCCTTCAATCCATTTTGAGAAAAAATCAGCTATAAAAACAGGAATTAATGTAAAGGCAAATTTTCCAAATAGAAAGGAAAGAATACCTACTACAGCAACGCCCAGTATCATTTGAAGTTTAGAGCCTTCTTCTTTATGATCTTCCTCTTCACCAGGTGTCACATCATAGCGATCCCCAGCAAATTGCATGTGACGAGAACCTAAGCCAGCGGATTCAATTAGCGCGACAACGCCTCGTACAAATGGGATTTTTTTAAGCTTTTGTAACAAAGGTTTTTGTACTTTTTTGAAATGATAATAATCAATGGAATCATCGTTACGACGAATGGCTGTAACAGTATGTTCCTTTCCTCCGAACATCACACCNNTCTAATTGTGCTTGTCCCCCGTATACAGGTGAATTGCTCAAGGCTAACACCACTCTCTTTATATATTTCAACTGTACCATTGTACTAAATTTAGTGAAAAACCTCTACCGTTACGCATAGTAAATTTTCTATATGGCTACACTAATCGTACATTTTAGGAAATAATTAGTGTGCATAAAGGAGAGGTATAGGGTGAAAGTAGCGACAATTACAGCACTTGTCAATGCGCTTGTTTTAGCGCTGTGCTTAAAAGGTTTACATTATTTCCATCTCATTAAATGGCATCCGATAGGGTTTTATAAAAAATGGAATTGGTTTGAAGAAAGCTCCAAATTATTTCAATGGACCTTTTTTATTTTTCTACTATTTATTATCGGCTTATTTTTATACATGACTATGCGCTATGTATATATCATCCCAGCTGTTTTTTCTTCCCTTTTATTAGGTCTTTTGGTGACCATCTCATTGGAATGGATTGCTTTAGATTTACCATTACAGCTTACGTCTTTTAAAAAACTGTCGATTCCCTTTATGGTGACCGTTATTTGTTTATTACGTTTCTTGCTTGAAACCGCCAATTTCCATCAGAAGGAACATACAGCACAAAAACAAAGTTGAAGGTACAAAATATCCCCTTCGTTTAAGGGGATATTTATGGCACCACTAGTTGAAATTAGTTGCTGAATGCACGGTGTATGATAAAATAAATGGCAAGTACATAGAAAGAGGCGAATAGAAGCGTGAAGTTATTATGTTTGAATGGACCGAACTTAAATCGACTTGGTAAACGAGAGCCACATATTTATGGACATGAAACATTGGATGATGTTCGAGAAAATGTTCAAAATCTTGCGGCTTCTTTAGGTGCTACAGTTGAATTTCGTCAATCCAATCATGAAGGGGTACTAGTAGATTGGGTGCATGAAGCAGAGGACGAAAAATATGATGGTATTATCTTTAATCCTGGTGCATATACCCATACAAGCATCGCATTGCATGATGCGATAGCAGGTATTTCTGTGCCAGTTATCGAAGTACATATTTCCAATATCCACAAACGTGAGGCTTTCCGACATCATTCCTATCTTGCTCCGGCCTGCCTTGGTCAAATTTGTGGACTAGGTACGAAAGGCTATGAACTGGCACTACGTACATTTATCGAGAGGGAGAATTGATTATGTTGAAATTACAAAAGCTACGTAAAGCACTTCAAGAACAAAGCATCGATGGTATTTTAATTACGAATGGGTACAACCGTCGCTATATGACAGGTTTTACAGGGACAGCAGGCGTAGCAATTGTGTCTCAAAATGATGCTGTATTTATTACAGATTTCCGTTATACAGAGCAGGCTGCTGCACAAATTCAGGACTTCCGTATTGTCAAGCATGAAGCCACAATTATTGAAGAAATTGCTACTCAAGTAAATAATATGGGTATCAAATTATTGGGCTTTGAGAAAGATACTGTAAGCTATGGCACTTATGAACTGTATAAATCGAAGATTCAAGCAGATTTAGTGCCGATTTCTGGGCTAATTGAAAAAATTCGCTTGATTAAGACGGAACAAGAGATTAATATTATTAAGGCTGCGTGTGAAATTGCAGATCACGCATTTACACATATTTTAGGCTTCATCAAGCCTGGTAAAACCGAGCTTGAAGTTTCGAATGAATTAGAATTTTTCATGCGTAAACAAGGAGCAACTCAGTCTTCGTTTGACACGATTGTTGCGTCTGGTCTTCGTTCAGCATTACCACACGGCGTTGCAACGAATAAAGTGATTGAAAAAGGCGACTTTGTTACATTAGACTTTGGTGCGCTTTATAATGGCTATATTTCGGATATTACACGTACTGTGGCTGTGGGAGAACCATCTGAAAAATTGGTAGATATGTACAATACAGTCCTTGCTTCTCAACTGTTAGCACTTGAAAAAGTGGGTCCTGGATTAACAGGTATTCAAGCGGACGCGATTGCACGTGACTACTTAAAAGAAAAAGGATATGGCGAAGCATTTGGTCATTCTTTAGGACACGGTATTGGTCTTGAAGTACATGAAGGCCCTGGCTTATCGATGCGTTCTGATACAGTGCTAGAGCCAGGTATGGCCGTGACGATTGAACCAGGTGTTTACTTACCTGGAATCGGTGGTGTCCGTATCGAGGATGATATTTTAATCACAGAAACGGGTAATGAACTACTAACACATTCGTCAAAAGAACTCATTATTTTATAAACTTTGGAGGAACACAAATGATCTCAGTAAACGATTTCCGTACAGGTCTAACAATTATTGTTGATGGCCAATTATACCGCGTGTTAGATTTCCAACACGTAAAACCAGGTAAAGGTGCTGCGTTCGTACGTTCTAAATTGCGTAACCTACGTAACGGCTCAGTGAATGAAAAAACATTCCGCGCTGGTGAAAAAGTTGAAAAGGCACAAATCGATAATCGTAAAATGCAATATTTATATGCACAAGGTGACGAGCATGTATTTATGGACTTGGAATCATATGAGCAAACTGAACTAGCTTCATCTGCTATTGAGTATGAATTAAAATTCCTAAAAGAAAACATGGAAGTGCATATTCAATCTTACCAAGGTGAAATGTTAGGTGTTGAATTACCAAACACTGTTCAATTAGAAGTAACAGAAACAGAACCAGGAATCAAAGGTGATACAGCTTCTGGTGGTACAAAACCTGCTACTCTTGAAACAGGTCTAATCGTACAAGTACCATTCTTCGTTAACCAAGGTGACGTTTTAATCATTAACACGGATGAGGGTTCTTACGTTTCACGTGCATAATGATCAGCCTACTCTTTTCATTAAAGAGTAGGTTTTTATTTTTTTCTTATACATATACTGTCAAATCGTTCATTTAATGTGATAATAGATAGAAGCACTATTTAATTTTTATTGAGGTACTATCAAGTTTCTATCATCAGATAGATGGTCATTACTGGTAGAATTGTTTACAATCAGAGTAAGGAGTGAAAGGTATGCTACAAACAACATTTGATATGCGATATCCAATTATACAAGCACCAATGGCAGGCGTGACATCACCTAAATTTGTGGCGGCTTGTGCTGAGGCAGGCCTATTAGGTTCAATTGGTGCAGGTTACTTAGATGGTGAACAAACAAAGCAGTTTATTCAAGAAGTGAAGAAATTAACGACAAAGCCCTTTGCGGTCAATTTATTTGTGCAAGAAGAACCCAAAATTGATGTCGAGGTTTTACAACAAGCCAGAATGGCACTGCAACCTTTTTACGATGAATTAGGATTATCCCCTGTACAGAGCGTAACATCAAAGGAAGTTTTTGCAGGACAGGTTCAAGCTGTGATTGAAGAAAAGGTAGCAGTTTGTTCATTTACATTTGGGCTGCCATCTCCAGCTGTTCTTAAACAATTAAAAGATCATGGCGTCTATACGATTGGTACTGCTACCACATTAGAGGAAGCCATACTGGTGGAGCAAGCAGGAATGGATGCGGTTGTATTACAAGGGGGAGAGGCTGGCGGTCATCGAGGCTCTTTTACTGACCCTCTGCAATTAATTCCATTGCATGACTTACTACAACAAGTAGTGGGAAAAGTTGCGATTCCAATTATAGCTGCGGGAGGCCTTGTAACCAAAGAGGATATTCAAAAGGCACTTGAAAGTGGGGCACAGGCAGTTCAAATTGGGACGGCTTTACTAGTGGCAGATGAATGCGAAATTTCGCCACTCTATAAAAATGCTGTATTGGCATCAAAAGAACAACAAACGACGATTACGCTTGCATTTACTGGTAAACCAGCAAGAGGTTTAGCAAATGATTTCACGAAACGTATGGAGGATGCGACAGTAGCACCCTATCCACTACAAAATTATCTAACGACTACCATTCGTAAGGAAAGTGCTGAGCAAGGTAATGCAGAATATTTATCCATGTGGATGGGTGAAAATAGTCACCTCATACAGCAAACGGATACGGTGAAAAACATTGTGAGCAAACTATTATAATTTTTTATCGTAGAAGATCTCTATACATCTGTATAGAGGTCTTTTTTTTTGAAGAGCGACATATATTGCTGTACACGAGGGGGCGTAGGAATGGAATTACAAGACGTATTAAGAGTTGCTGGAGTGGGACTAGTCGTTGCGCTTCTTCATGTTTTCTTTGATCAAACAGGGAAGAAGGAGTTTTCATTTTTCCTCTTTTTCATTGCTTACTTATATATGACAGCAGAATTACTTCGATTTTTACGTCTATTCTTTAATGAGATTTTAACCTTCTTCCAATGGCTTACCTCATCCGGGTAATGTGAATGGAAATTGTCATCGTCGCTGTTGTCATGCTGCTTTTATTATTGCTGATAAAAGAAGTTATACAGCCACTCCATGCGCTAATCAGTGTGATGTTTTCTTTTTTGCTTTTTGGCATGTTGTTCTCGACGCTTTTATTGCCTTTCGCCAAACAATTGTTAGAAACACTTGCGTTTTTACCTTATGCGAAGGCTATTTTAATCAGTGCAAGTATGTTCTATGTCGGGCAGTGGGTGGCATTGCTTTTGGCAGAACATAATTATAAAGTGCTCGGGAACATCGTTTTTGCTGCGGTGAAAATTGTGATTTTGCTGTATTGGTTTAAAGAATTTCTGGCTGTTCTACAGGAGGTGTCGGCCATTTTAAAAAGGCTAAACTAAGGAGCGAAGCCATTGCAGGAGCAAATATTATCGTTTTTAATCGACCCATTCTTTCTCTTGCTCAAGATGACGCTCATGCTTTGCAGCTACGTCATCATCATTTTGATTGTGAACATGCTATTACCAGAGTTTGAAAAAGGGACAAGGATACTTTTTTTTCTTATCGTTTTAGCAACAATCGGTCCTGTTGTTGTCAACTCCTTTACATTAATTGATGAAATTGCACAAGGACTAGCCCATCTATTTACGGCATTTTATCCGATTCTTACATCAAGCTTTTTATTATCCAGTAGTATTACAGCGATTGCTTCCTGGCAGCCTTTTTTACTGTTTTTTGTACAAGTCCTCACCATTATCAGTAGTAAGTGGCTTATTCCTGGCGTGCTTTTGGCCATTGTCTTTGATGTATGCAGTGTCATCGTAAAGGAAATATCCTTTACTCGAATAGCTGAATTAATTCGCTTTACAATTATGAGCATCGTGTCGGCCTCAGTTATTTGCTATGTCTTACTGATGACCGCAAGTGGTGTAGCAGCATTTAGTGTCAATGCGGCTGTAGCAGAGCCCGTCAAAAAATTAATTGAAGAAAATATTCCAGTTGTTGGTTCTTTTATTGTGGATAGTTTTTCGATGTTTCAGCATATGACTCAATTTACATCTTCTCTTACAAGTATTAGCGCCTTTATCGCCGTCATTACGGTGTCTTTTATCCCAACCGTGCAGCTTGTAGTTAGTGCCTATTCTTTGAAAATGCTTGCTGCTATTTTAGAACCGATTGCCTTTGATGATATTTGTAGACTACTAGATCAAGTTAGCAAATCACTATTTACTTTATGTGCTGTATCATTTTTAATTGCTTTTTCATTTATGTTTTCTTGTTTTTTCCTCATTGTGTTCGTACAAGTCATGGCAGGGGGGAGATAGATTGATTCTTTTATTGGCATTGCTGTTTGTCTGTCAGATTTTTGTGTTTCTAACGGATGATAAGGAAATAATTTCACTGACAAAGTTGGTCATCACGTTAGTATTTTTGCAATTGCTATTAAAGATTCCATTTATCAATTCATAGGAAGAAACAAGCGTACATACACTTGAAAAAGAGAAGATGAAAGGAGGCAATGTACAAGTGATGTGGAAAAGACACGAAAAAAAACAACGTCATTGATGGTTTTAATTTTGATAGCTGCCTCCGTGGGAATTTTCATCATTTTACCTATGTATCAAACGAATTCAACAAGCGACAATGGTTCACCGCTCACGAATGAAGAAAAACTTGAGCAAACCCTGAAGGCAATGGAAGGTGTTGGGAAGGTTAAAGTCTACTTTTATTATGGAGAGATGACAGATGATCAGAATGCCAATAAACTATTCAGCCAATATTTTCGAGGGACTGAACAAGGCACGAAAAACGTGACAGGAATGCTCGTTGTTTCAGAGGGTGCTTCCGATATCTTTGTGAAAAATGAAATTCGTGCTGTCGTCAGTCAAGTGATGCAATTACCGATTCATCGAATTATTATCGTTCCAATGGAAAATAAGGAGGAAAAGTAAATGCGCGTACGTAGAAGAACAGTTTGGTTTATGACATTATTAAGTTTAGTAGCAGTCATTTCAGTGTATTATTTGGTAGATCCAGCAAAGCAATTCAATGGTCTTACTATTTTTACAGATGATACACTGCAACAAACAGCTGTCACAGGTGTTACAGATCAGGAGGCAACAAATGATATAACACAAGAAGTATCTTCACCAAGTCACTTATTTGAAGAAATGCGTATGCAGGTTAGTGATGAGAGAAGTCAGCTTCGTGAACAGTTAACACAAAAGATTGCCTCAGAAGAATATTCTGCCGAAGAAAAAAATGAGGCATATAATGAAATGGATGGCCTTATTAAACGTGAATCAGCTGAAGCTATGCTTGAGATGCTCGTAAAATCATTAGGCTACTCTGATGCGTTTGTTCGTGCTGAGGGAGAAAAAGTGTCGGTGACAGTGATGGCAGAGGAATTGTCAAAAGCCCAAGCAAACGAAATTATTTATTTGGTAAAAACAGAGATGGAAGGCGCAAATGATGTGCAAGTTAAGTTCAGTGCAAATAATTATTAAAAAATAAAGAAAAAAATAAATTTTTAGTTAATTATTAAAAGGTTGTTATATATCAGCTTCATGAAAAGGCTTTCGCTTAGTAAAGGAAAGCCTTTTATTTTGTTCATATTTACTTAATTTTCATTTAACTATTTCAAATTGATACGAAAAAATATAGAATAGTTATTGTAGTAGATTTTAATTCATAAGGAGAGTTAGAAATGTTCAAAATTCAAGAAATTCGTGAAATTATCAAATTAGTGGATTCTTCTTCTATTGACGAGTTTGTGTATGAAGTAGATGGCGCAAAAGTAAAACTTAAAAAGAATAATGTTGTTGTTACAGAAACTGTAGCACCTAAAAAAGAAGTAGTAGCACCTGTTGTACAACAATCTGCACCAGCAGAAGCTCCAGCAGTAACACCTGCACCAGCGAAAGAAGAAGCGCCAGCACCAGCTGCAGCGGCACCATCAGTTAACGACCCATCGTTACATAAAATTGTATCTCCAATGGTCGGTACTTTCTATCAAGCACCAAACCCAGATTCTCCTGCTTACGTAAAAGTGGGTGACAAAGTAGGGGACGAAACAATCGTATGTATCGTAGAAGCAATGAAATTATTCAACGAAATCGAAGCAGAAGTGCAAGGGGAAATCGTTGAAATTCTAGTTAAAGATGGCGACTTAGTAGAGTACGGCCAACCATTATTCCTTGTAAAAGCTGAGTAAGGAGTGCAAAACAAATGAAAAAAGTTTTAATTGCAAACCGCGGCGAAATCGCTGTGCGTATCATTCGTGCTTGTAAAGAGTTAGGCATTCAATCGGTTGCTGTGTACTCTGAAGCAGATGCTGACGCATTACATGTGAAGTTAGCAGACGAAGCTTATTGCATCGGACCGAAGCTATCAAAAGATTCTTATCTTAGCTTCCCAGCGCTACTTAGCGTAGCTGAAAAGACAGGTGCTGATGGCATCCACCCAGGATATGGCTTCGTATCTGAAAACGCTGATTTTGCTGAAGCTTGTGAAAACGCTGGCATTAAATTTATCGGTCCATCATCTGATTCTATTAAAATTATGGGCATCAAGGACGTTGCACGTACAACAATGGAAGCAGCAGGCGTTCCACTTGTTCCAGGTACTGGTATTGTACCAGATATCGAAACTGGTAAAGAATGGGCTGCTAAAATTGGTTACCCTGTCATCATCAAAGCAACTGCTGGTGGTGGCGGTAAAGGAATCCGTGTAGCACGTACAGAAGAAGATCTTGTAAAAGGTATTGAAATTACGCAAAAAGAGGCTGCTGCAGCATTCGGTAACCCTGGCGTATATTTAGAGAAATTTATCGAGTACTTCCGTCACTGTGAAATCCAAGTTTTAGCAGATGGCTACGGTAACGTGGTGCATTTAGGCGAACGTGACTGTACGGTTCAACGTCGTATGCAGAAGTTAGTAGAGGAAGCTCCATCTCCAGCCCTATCCTCTGAGCGTCGTGCTGAAATGGGTGCAGCTGCAGTAAAAGCGGCACAAGCATGTAACTATGAAGGTGCTGGCACAATCGAGTTTATCTATGACTATCAAGAGGACAAGTTCTACTTCATGGAAATGAACACTCGTATTCAGGTTGAGCACCCAGTAACAGAAATGATTTCTGGTGTAGATCTTGTACAACAACAATTAAAAATTGCATCTGGTGAGAAGCTTCCATTCACACAAGATGATATAAAATTAAATGGTTGGGCGATTGAATGCCGTATTAACGCAGAAAATGCCTATAAAAACTTCATGCCTTCAGCAGGAACTGTTGATACGTATATAACACCAGGTGGCTATGGTGTACGTATTGATTCTGCTGTCTATGCAGGCTATACAATCCCACCATATTACGATTCAATGGTAGCAAAACTAATTGTTCACGCGGATACACGTGAAGAAGCGATTGCAAAAATGAACCGCGCCTTAAGTGAATTCGAAGTATCTGGTCCTGGAATTAATACAACCATTCCATTCCACCAAGCACTAATGAACAATGATGTCTTCAAATCAGCGCAATTCAATACGAAGTTCCTAGAAGAGAACGATGTATTGGGTGTAGCAGAAAAAGTGAAGTAAGCGTTCGCAAGTTTAAACCTCCTAGCTATTATTAGTTAGGAGGTTTTTTATGTCTAAGCATAACTAGATAGAAGACTTACTTGCAGGTAGGAAGATCAATCATAGAAGAAAGATTGACCGTTATAGAAGCTTAAACAATTACTAGTTGAAGTGTGGTGAAAAAGATTATAAAAGTTCTATTTTATAGATAGAAGATCGTTATCTGGTGTTAATATACCATTCTTTGTTGAATAGTCTCCTATGTTTCTGTAAAGCACAGCTGTCTTTATCGCATGGCCTTCTTTCGCAAATACAAGAAGGAAAATATCTTCCCGTACATCTAATCCACTAATACTACCTTTAAACTGTATGTTCATTGTTTCTTCAATCGCATCTTTCGTTGTATAAGGTCCAAAAATTTGCGCTTTTTCCCAATCAAAATCCGTTAATTTATTTAGTGAAACTATAGTTGTACCATTATTTGCTTTTTCCATTATATTTTTCGCAAGCAATGTATCTTCACTAGCACTATTCCCCAAAAATAAAAAAAACATTGTAAACATGAGGACAACCCCACCGATGCCAAACAACCATTTTTGTAACATACTCTACCTCTACTTTATCTCAAATCAATTCTATATTATAGAAAGAATACTATATAATAGAAGAAAGAAATAGTCATCCCCCTGAAAAGGAGTGAAACAATGGATGCCAATATACAATAAGCTAGTGAGGGATAAAATTTTAGAAGTAATTGAAGCGAAGGGTTTATCCTATCATGCACGCATTTTAGAACCTAGTGAGCTGGTAAAGGCAATAAAGGCTAAAATGATAGAAGAAGCTACAGAATTTTACGAAGCCCAGCATAAAGAAGATAGTGTTGAAGAGCTCGCAGACATACTGGAGCTCATTCATATGGCTATCGGTGTGCTAGGTGTAAGCTTTGAGGAGCTAGAAGCGACCCGTGTACACAAGAAGAAAGCTCGTGGGGGATTTGAAAAGGGAATTTATTTAATCGATGTCGTGGATCAGTAAAGTCGGTTTTAAATTAAAACGGCTTTCGACAGCCAAACCTTCCTTTTTATAGTATAATAAATGTAAGTACAGCACTTGTTTGTGATGTGTAAGGGAAAGGATGATATTTGTATGGCAGAGAAAGTAGGACAATCTTTCGTACAACCAACACCTTCTGGGAAAGAAGAGCTTGGAAAAATTGAGGTAGCGGCAGAGGTGATCGAGGTTGTGGCTGGGATTGCTGTCAATGAAGTAGAAGGCATTGCTGCAACTCGTGGAAATATTGCGACGGGTGTCGTGGAACGTTTCGGTAAAAAAGTACACAATAAAGGCATTAAATCAGGTGTAACGGAAACTGGTGAAATTGCGATTGATGTATTTTGCTCTGTGAAATATGGATATGCCATTCCTAAAGTAGCAAAAGAAGTTCAAACGCAAATCCGTCAGGCTATTTTTAATATGACGGCACTAGAAACAGCAGAAGTAAATGTGCATATTACAGGTATTCACTTTGAAAAAGAAGAAACAGTAGTGCATGAATAAAAAAGAAAAGGATTGCCCAATGATGATTCGTTCATCAAAGGGCAGTCCTTTTTATATGGATTTCTCTAGGATGTTCATGTGGATGTATCGCTATTTTATAATTCTATATGCTTTGGCTTTCTCCAGAATAAAGCAAGTATGACGCCTAGCACCAATACGATTGTAGCAAAGTAGTATGGATAGTTCAGATTGATATCGAACAATACCCCACCTAGAATTGGGCCAAAAATATTACCAAGACTTGTAAACATAGAGTTCATGCCACCAACAAATCCTTGTTCATTTCCGGCAATTTTCGATAAATACGAAGTAACAGCAGGTCGAATTAAATCGAAGCCTACGAAAATAAAGAATGTCACGAATAAGATGGCAAAATAATGACTCACGATCGTCATGGCAAATGTTAATACTGCTGAAAGGATTAGTGAGTAACGAATAACATTAATCTCACCCATTTTCTTTGTCAGCCAATCAAATAGTATTAATTGAGCTAGTGCCCCAACAATACCACTTCCTGTAATAATTATGGCAATATCCGATGGTGTAAACGCAAATTTGTGATCAACGAATAAGCTAAACAATGATTCGAATGCAGCGAGGCCAAATGATAACACGAAAATAAGAATGAATGGTATGAAGTAGAGTGGACTAAACACACGCTTGACACTACCTAACATGGATTGTGCTACTTCTTCATTGTCTGTAGCACGTGTTGGCTCTTTTAAAAACAGCAATGACAGGATAGCTGCGAACAGACCAAGTACCCCAGCTGCATAAAATGGGACACGTGTACCAATTTCAGCTAAAAAACCACCGATCCCAGGGCCGATAATAAAACCTGTGCTAATGGCTGCACTCATATAGCCAAGTGCCTTAGGGCGCTGTGCCAATGTCGTAATATCAGCTATATAGGCGGTTACAGCTGGCATAATGAAAGCGGCACTCACGCCACCTAACATACGAGAGACAAAAAGAATTTCAACAGAACGACCAAACCCAAATAAAAACTCAGAAAGTCCAAAAATAAAAAGACCTGCAACAATCATAACTTTGCGGCCAATATTATCAACAAGCTTACCTGCAATTGGTGATGCAATTAATTGTGTAATGGCAAAGGCTGCCACCATATAACCAACAACAGAGCCAGAAATATGTAGCTCATTCATGATGGTTGGTAAAACAGGGATGACTAAACCAATCCCTAAAAAGGCAATGAAAAGATTAGATAATAAAATAGCTAAGGTTATATTTTGTTTCTTGCTCATAAACTTCTCCTTCTAATTGTTCGCGATACATGTTTTCAATCTACTAGAATATTTCCATGTAATACGATAAACCCTATAGTAACTATAGGGTCAAAAGATTTGTTTTTATTTTTAAAAATTTTTATCAGTTTGGGAGTTCTGGCTGAGAGTTATACGAATGCGCCACTACTTTTTCGGAGGAATTTTGTGTCTCTTGTTTTTGCCTAATCTTTAATTCTACTATAAATTTCTTTTCTTGTTCCATAGTGAGCGTTGCTGGCATGTATAGCTCATACACTTGCGATTCAAATAGTTCCTGCTGAGCCAATACATGATTTCTCAACTTTTCATAGAATGAAAAATAAGTATCAGGATCGTAAATAAAGGCAATGCATACATATCTACCCCCAGGAATAATGGTTTGTTGTATGTTTGGTGAAAGCTGCGAAAATGTGCGCTCCGTTAATAGGGGAGTGAAAATAGCATCATAAATGATGTCATTGACATCTTTATAGGGCTCTAGTGGATAAATACAGCCATAACGACTGTTTAAGACACTGCCTTCCTTTTCGATGATTTTAATTAAAGTGGCATAGTATGTACTGGTGCTCGATGTCGGTGTTAATTCAGTAGTGGTTACTTGAAGAACGGGCATTGCTTCCTCTATTTGCGCATAAATCTCACCGAAGACTGGGATATCAATTTGCTCCTGTAATTGCTTTTTTGTTTTCAGTAAGGTATTTTTTGCTTCGTTTAAACGTGAAATTTTTTGATTGATGCGTAGCTCCTGCTGAGCTAAAAAATCAAGCAAATCCTCAGAGGTTAATCTAAGTGCTTTTTTTATATCATCGAGCGTCACGCCGATATATTTAAGGGACTTTATAATGTCTAAATAGAATAGCTGATTGCCTTTATAATACCGATAATTGGTGAAGGTATCGATATAAGCAGGCTTAAATAAATCAATTTGATCATAATAACGTAATGTCTGAACCGATAAGTTTGAAAGTTTGGCAACCTCACCTATCGTATAATAATGTTCCTTCATAAATGGCCTCCACTAATAAAAGCTAAAAAAGTTTCGAATGGCATCAAAACGAATTTTATGCTTGCATCCACCCAGTAAAATAGGTGAGATGTACGTTCCTTCATTTGTTGATTTGTTCTTCACTGTCAACCATTTTAAATGTTTTTTGCAGCTAAGACATATAGCTTCAGTTTACATTGTGACACCTCTAACGTTTTTCTTTATTATACCATTACGAACAGGAAACATTCATTTTTGGAATACCACTATTCGATGAGAAGTGGGCTTAAACAAAAAGTTCCTTGAAAAAGGTTCAGATTATTGAAAACTTGCTTGAAATCGTGTTTCTCATGTGATTTTATGCTATTATAAACCTTAATGCCACTTAAGAAGGAGAGCTTTACATGAAACGACATGAAGCACGCGAAAAAGCGTTGCAAGTTTTGTTTCAGCTAGACAATACGGATCTAACAGTTGAAGAAGCAATGGGCCATATTAAAGGTCAACCTACCAATGCCTTCTACGAAAAGATCGTAAATGGAACAGCTGAACATTTGGAGGAAATCGATGCTACATTAGAACAGCATCTTGAAAAGTGGTCACTTGCCCGTCTACCCAAAATTGAAAGAACGGTTTTACGTTTAGCTGTATATGAATTGTTATACATGCCAGAAACACNNTAATGCTGTAGCAGAGCGTGTCATTCGTTTAAAAGAGCGAGGATTGACACCTGGTTTAGCGGTTGTGTTAGTTGGAGACAACCAGGCATCAGCTACATATGTGAGAAATAAACAAAAATCTTGTGAAGCGATTGGTATGTTTTCAGAACTCATTAAATTACCCGAAGAGACAACGCAAGAGGAATTACTAGCACAAATTGAGCTTTTAAATCAACGTGAGGATATTCATGGTATTTTAGTTCAATTACCACTCCCAAAACATATTGATGAGGATACAGTCATTGCAACGATTGCTGTCGAGAAGGATGTCGATGGATTCTCACCTGTAAGCGTTGGGAAAATGATGCTTGGCCAAGAAACATTTTTACCTTGTACACCGTTTGGCGTGATGAAGCTTCTTGAGTATTCAGGAATTGAAATCGCAGGAAAGCATGCTGTAATCGTAGGTCGTAGTCATATCGTTGGTAAACCAATGGGACAACTACTTTTACAAAAGGATGCAACGGTAACCTATACACACTCTAAAACGCCAGATTTACCTTCATTTACAAAACAAGCAGATATTTTAATTGCCGCAGTTGGTCGTGCAAACTTTATTACGAAAGAGCACGTGAAAGAAGGGGCTGTTGTTATTGATGTAGGCATTAATCGCGATGACAACAATAAATTATGCGGTGACGTAAACTTTGCAGAAGTAGATGGGATTGCGTCTCATATTACGCCTGTACCAGGTGGTGTAGGACCAATGACCATCACAATGTTACTATTCAACACAGTGCAAGCAGCTGAAAATACGCTTGCAAAATAAAAAACCTTTTGAAGAAAGTCATCTCAACATTGTGTGAGGTGACTTTTTTGTTGTGTAAATTCAGAACTTTTCTTCGATTATGTCGTCTAATGTAACGTTTGGGACATACATACTGAGGAGGAGGTTTTTATGGAAAATATCGATATTATGTTAATTGTCAAGCATATCATTATTGGACTTGTCCAAGGTTTTACAGAGCCAATTCCTGTATCGTCGAGTGGACATGTAATGATTGCTAGCGAAATGCTGGGACTAGGTGAACAAGGTTTTACTTTTGCCATCTTAACCAATACAGCTTCGTTACTTGCTATTATGTATATTTATCGTGAGGATATTGTTCGTCTGATCAGTCATTTTTTTCTTTACTTGAAAACTAGAGAAAAGCGGTATAACGCAGATTTTCGCTTTGCTCTCTATATTGTCATCGGTTCAATTCCTGCTGGCGTTTTAGGGGTGTTATTAAGTGATGTTATTGCAGATAACGTAAGTATGACGACGATTGCGCTCATGCTATTTGTGACAGGGACTGCATTATGGTTAATTCGTAATATGCGTGGCAAGAAGAAAGATGCAGATTTACGTGCTAAAGATGCCATCATTGTAGGGCTGGGGCAAGCAGTTGCTTTAACGCCAGGCATTAGCCGTTCAGGAGCTACGATTATTTCCGCCATAGCAGTAGGGATGAAGCAGGATACAGCCTTACGTTTTTCCTTTATGCTTTATATTCCTGTAAGTTTGGGTGGGGTAGTCCTTGGCATTACAGATTTTTTAGACGAGCCGAATAAAGGTGCCTTAGCTCTTCCATATGCCGCCACTTTCTTGGCAACACTCATTATGACTTATTTTGCGATGCGTTGGTTTATGGGCATTATGAAAAGTGGCAAACTTAGCTACTTTACGTATTATTGTTTTATTGTAGGAACTCTTTTATTACTATTTTATTAAAATATAAAGTCTCATAACGTATGAAGTTATGGGGCTTTGTTTGTTATTTGTCATAATATACGATTTCTAATAGTGAGAACGTGTAGGAATGTGTTATAGTTGTTTTTCGATAGAAGAAAGACAGTCATTTTTTCTATCGAAACTGCATTTTGGCACGTCAACGACTGCAAAAAATGTTATGATAGGTGTAGTTTTGTGAAAAACTTGATTTTAGTAAAGGAGCCGAAAACATGTCCTCTGCTTCTTATTTAACAGTAAAAGCGTTAACAAAATATATTAAACGAAAATTCGATGCAGATCCACATTTGCGTGAAGTGTATGTAAAAGGTGAATTATCAAATGTGAAAATTCATCAATCCGGCCATATTTACTTTACATTAAAGGATGATGGTGCCCGAATAGCTGCGACGATGTTTAAAGCAGCGGCTACCAAATTAGCGTTTGAACCAAAGGAAGGTATGCAAGTATTTATCCGAGGGGATGTAAACGTTTACGAAGGCTATGGAACCTATCAGCTATATGTACAGGAAATGCAACCGGATGGCATTGGTAGCTTATTTGTTGCCTTCAATCAATTAAAAGAGCAATTACAAAAAGAAGGTCTTTTTAAACCTGAGTGGAAGCAACCGATACCAAAATTTCCTGAAAAAATTGGTGTGCTCACGTCAACAACTGGTGCAGCTATACGGGATATTTGTTCAACCTTAAAGAGGCGTTACCCACTTGCTGAAATTTTGATTTATCCAACCCTTGTACAAGGAGCTCAGGCTGCACCGAATATTGTGCAAAATATTCAACGTGCTAATCAAGAGGCAAGCTGTGATGTGTTGATTGTCGGGCGAGGAGGAGGCTCCATCGAGGATTTATGGGCTTTTAATGAAGAAATTGTGGCAAGAGCTATTTTTGAAAGCCGAATTCCTATTATTAGTGCGGTTGGCCATGAAACAGATACAACGATTGCCGATTATGTAGCCGATTTACGTGCACCTACTCCAACAGCTGCTGCTGAGTTGGCTGTGCCCGATCAAGCGGATCTCTACCAACGCGTGCTTACGCAGAAATCACAGCTACATCAAATGGTTAGGTCGCAACTTATGGCAGAGCGACAACGTCTAAATAAGCTCCAGCAGTCTTATCCATTGTCAATGCCAGAAAGACTTTATCGACCTTTTACAGAAAGATTGGCACAGCTTGAGTCAGGATTACAGGCAGCAATGCAAGTGAGCTTGATGAAAAAAGCTGCCCAACTTCAACAATTACATAGTACGGTGGAGCAACATTCACCCAAAAAGGCACTTGCTTTTCATCAGAGAGAGCTTGAAGCGCGCGTTCAACAATTATCACGTGCTACAACGTATTATGTGGCAAAAAAGCAACAACAATTTGAGTCAACCGTTAGAACATTAGAAGCTTTAAATCCACTGTCCATTCTAACAAGAGGATTTACAGTAGCATATAAAGATCAGCAAATGATCAAATCATCCACTGAGGTGCAAAAGCAAGATCAACTGACACTGACTTTCCATGATGGAAAGGTTGTGGCTAACGTGACGAATATCTTGCCAAAGAATGAGGGGGAATTGTTGTGACTGAAAAACAACAAACATTTGCAGAAGCCATGACGGCACTAGAAGAAATCGTTCGCCAGTTAGAACAGGGTGATGTGCCATTGGAAAATGCGATTGATTTATACAAGCAAGGAATGGAGCTATCAAAGTTTTGCCATAGTAAGCTGCAACATGCTGAGGAGCAGCTTGTATCAATTGTCCAAGAGACTGGTGAAACAACAGCATTTGATCCACTAAAGGGAGAGAATTAGGAAATGAATGAGCCATTAAAGTACTTTATTGAAAGCAATACACCACAAATTGAAGAGATGATGTTTGCACTTGTTGAACAAATTGATGCACCAGCAGATTTAAAGGAATCCATGCTTTATTCATTAAAGGCAGGGGGTAAACGAATTCGTCCGCTTTTTGTGTTAGCGGTACTAGAGCTTTACCGTAAAAATCTTCAGGACGGTTTGATTGTCGGTTCGGTTATTGAAATCATTCACACATATTCTTTAATCCATGATGATCTACCAAGCATGGATAATGATGATTTTAGAAGAGGCAAGCCAACAAATCATAAAGTTTATGGAGAAGCGCTGGCTACGCTTGCTGGTGATGCATTAAACACACTGGCATTTGGCATTTTAGCACGCATGGATATCTCTGCTGAAAAGCGTATTGAGCTTGTCCAGTTGCTAAGCGTTGCAGCAGGTGCAGAAGGCATGGTTGGTGGTCAAGTACTAGATATGGAAGGGGAGCAACGTCAGCTTAATTTAGCTGAATTGGAACAAGTCCATGTCAATAAAACAGGTGCTTTATTGCGTTTTAGTATTGAAGCGGGAGCCGTACTTGCAGATGTATCAGCACAAGACCGTGCTACATTGAAAGAATATGCGCACCATATTGGTTTAGCTTTCCAAATTCAAGACGATATTTTAGATATTGAGGGAACGACTGAAGAACTAGGAAAAACAGCTGGAAAAGATGTCGCTAGTGATAAAAGCACTTATCCAGCACTCTTAACCCTAGAGGGAGCAAAAGAAAAGCTTGCTGAGCATTATCAACATGCCATTAACGCACTCGATCAATTACCAATAGATGTCAGCCTATTACGTGACTTTGCTGCTTATATAGTTCATCGTAAAAACTAAGAGAAAATCAAGGCGTTGAAGGAAAAGAATATGCTAGAATAGGTGGGAACGTTTGCAATATGTAAACAATGAAGTGCTCGTACTTTTAGCATATTGATAACACTGCTATAATGGTGGAAACACAATTGCGGTGAATATTTTATTGAAAAGGTGTGTGAGAAAGGTGGATTTAAATAAAATAACTAGTCCATCCTTTTTAAAAAACTTAAATAAGAAGGAGCTTGAGCAGGTAGCGCAAGAAATTCGTACCTTCTTAATCGAAAAATGTTCTGTCACAGGTGGACATATCGGCCCGAATTTAGGAGTAGTCGAGCTTACGATCATGTTGCATAAAATGTTTGACAGTCCAAAAGATAAGTTTTTGTGGGATGTTGGCCACCAAGCTTACGTGCATAAAATTTTAACAGGTCGTGCGAGTCAATTTGACACACTACGTCAGTTCAAAGGGCTTTGTGGATTTCCGAAGCGCGTGGAGAGTGAACATGATGAGTGGGAAACAGGTCATAGCTCGACATCTTTATCAGCAGCCATGGGTATGGCAGCAGCACGTGATATAAAAAAAGAAAACAACTTTGTTATCCCTATTATTGGTGATGGGGCTTTAACAGGTGGTATGGCACTTGAGGCATTAAATCATATTGGCCATGCAAAAACAAATATGATTGTCATCCTCAATGATAATGAAATGTCGATTGCACCAAATGTTGGCGCATTACACAATGTTTTAGGTCGTCTACGTACAGCCAAGGAGTATTCAAAAGCCAAGGAAGAGCTGGAATCACTTATTAATAAGATTCCAGTATTAGGTGGAAAGCTTGCCTCTACTGTTGAACGCGTAAAGGATAGCTTAAAATATTTAGTAGTATCTGGTGTGTTTTTTGAGGAGCTAGGTTTTAAATATCTTGGTCCAATTGATGGACATGATTTTGAAGCGCTTGAAATGACATTATCACATGCGAAAAAAGTAAAAGGGCCAGTCCTTGTTCATGTTATTACGAAAAAAGGAAAGGGCTATAAACCAGCCGAGGATGATACAATCGGAAATTGGCATGGAACAGGTCCTTATAAAATTGAAAATGGTGCCTTTGTGAAGTCTGAGACTACTGGACCAGCTTGGAGTAGTTTAATTGCTGAGACGGTTCGTAAAATTGCTCATGAAAATGAGCGAGTGGTAACGATTACACCTGCCATGCCTGTAGGTTCAAAGCTACAAGGTATTCAAAAGGACTTCCCAAATCGTTTCTTTGATGTAGGGATTGCGGAGCAGCATGCGGCAACGATGGCTGCAGGATTAGCTACGCAAAAGATGAAGCCATTTTTAGCGATTTATTCTACCTTCCTGCAACGTGCATATGACCAAGTATTGCATGATATTGCTCGCCCGAATTTAAATGTCTTTATTGGTATTGATCGGGCTGGTTTAGTGGGAGCAGATGGGGAAACACATCAAGGTGTATTTGATATTGCTTTCCTTCGTCATATTCCAAACATGACAATTATGATGCCAAAGGATGAGAATGAAGGGCAACATATGGTAAAAACAGCAATTGATTATGATGGTGGTCCTATTGCACTTCGTTATCCACGTGGTAATGGAATTGGTGTGCCATTAGATGATGAGCTTATAGCTTTACCAATTGGTAGCTGGGAAGTTTTACGTGAGGGGAAAGATGCATCTATTTTGACATTTGGAACAACGATTCCAATGGCAATGGCTGCTGCTGAAATGCTTGCGCAACAAGGAATCGATATTGAAGTGGTCAATGCTCGCTTTATCAAACCGATGGATGAGGATATGCTACACCGTATATTATCTAGTCAAAAACCGATTTTAACAATTGAAGAAGCAGTTCTACAAGGTGGATTTGGTAGTGGTGTATTAGAGTTTGCTCATGACCACGGCTATTTAAATGCGCTAGTTGATCGAATGGGCATCCCAGATCAATATATTGAGCATGGTAACGTAGATCAGCTACTCGCAGAAATTCATATGACAGCAGAAGATACGGTTGCACGTATGCATGTATTACTTCAACAAAAACAGCAAGTGGGTTTGAATAAATAATGACAAAACAACCAAAAGAACGTGTAGATATTTTACTTGTAGAGCGTGGACTATGTGAAACAAGAGAAAAAGCAAAACGGTCCATTATGGCAGGCCTTGTCTTTTCAAATGAAATACGAATTGATAAGGCAGGCGAGAAAATTGCCGTCGATGCACCGCTACAAGTAAAGGGCTCAGATTTAAAATATGTGAGTCGTGGAGGCCTTAAATTAGAAAAGGCGCTACAAATTTTTGATATGTCTGTAGAAGGGAAGCTAATGCTTGACATTGGCTCCTCTACAGGTGGCTTTACAGATTGTGCCTTACAACATGGTGCAAGACATTGCTATGCACTAGATGTTGGCTCGAACCAATTAGCATGGAAAATTCGCTCTGATGAACGAGTGACAGTAATGGAGAAAACGAATTTTCGCTATACAACGGCAGCCGATTTATCAGAAGGTTTACCTGATTTTGCAACAATCGATGTTAGCTTTATTTCATTATCACTGATTTTACCAGTATTAAAAACATTATTGCTGCCAGGTGGGGATGTTATGGCATTGGTGAAACCTCAGTTTGAAGCTGGGAAAGATAAAGTAGGTAAAAAAGGAATCGTTCGTGATAAAAAAGTACATTTAGAAGTTTTGGAAAAAACGGCTGCAATGGCAACTGAGGTTGGTTTTGTAGTAAAAGATGCTTCATTCTCTCCAATCACAGGTGGAGAAGGAAATATTGAATTTTTATTCCATTTAGTGAATCCTATTGGACAAGAAGTGCTACCTGCATATACAGCTTTTAATGCACTCGTTGAAGAAGCGCATAATTCATTAAAATAACACGTGCTCGCTTATAGAGCCGTGTTTTTTCTTGTGCTTTTTTGTTGAAAATGGTAGTGTGATTATACACATATACAATTATTTATAAGAGGTGATTTCGTTGAATAAGGGACAACGACATATACGGATTCGGGATATTATCGCCAATCATGAAATTGAAACACAAGATGATTTAGTCGATTTTTTAAAAGAAGCAGGCTATAATGTGACACAAGCTACAGTATCACGAGATATTAAAGAGCTTCATTTAGTAAAAGTACCATTACAGGATGGGCGTTATAAATATAGCCTACCCGCAGATCAACGTTTCAATCCAGTCCAAAAATTACATCGTGCATTAGCCGATGCTTTTGTAAGTATTGATGGGGCATCACATTTTTTAGTCATGAAAGCTCTTCCTGGGAATGCGAATGCCATTGCTTCCCTACTTGACCATTTAGATTGGCCGGAAATTTTAGGTACAATTTCTGGAGATGATACCATTTTAATTATTTGTCGAAATGAAAATGAGCGTGAAAATACAAAAAATCGTTTGTTAGACATGCTATAAAAAATGGTTAATTTGATTTAGAGGTGACAATTTGTGTTAAGAGAGCTTAGTATTCGAAACTTTGCCATCATTGAGGATTTGACTGTCAGCTTTTTAGAAGGCTTAACAGTTCTCACTGGGGAAACAGGTGCCGGAAAATCTATTATCATTGATGCGGTGCATTTACTTGCAGGAGGACGAGGCAACACTGAATTTATTCGTCATGGCGCAAGAAAAGCAGAATTGGGTGGCTTATTTCAAATTTCGAGTTCAGTTCATCCTGTTCTGAAAAAGTTAGAAGAAGCAGGCATTGAAATAGAAGAAGATACAATTATTTTACGTCGTGATTTGAATGATACCGGTAAAAGTATTTGCCGAGTGAATGGTAAGCTCGTGCCTTTGTCGGTACTAAGAGACATTGGGGCAAGTCTCATAGATATTCATGGCCAACATGAAAATCAAGAGCTAATGGATGAAAAGCAGCACATCAATTTGCTTGATCAATTTGCAGAAGAAGAGCTGTCGCCGATTCAAAAAAACTATCGCGCTCAATATGATGAATACCGTTTGCTCAAAAAAGACTTAGCTTCTATATCCATTGATGAGCAGTTGATGGCACAACGTATCGATTTGTATCAATTTCAAATTAAAGAGTTGGACGAAGCTAATTTAAAGTTAGGTGAGGAAGACGAACTTCTAGACGAACGCCGTCGTCTGATGAATTTTAATAAAATTTTTGAACGTTCTAGTGCAGCCTATGAAGCCATTCAGGGCGAAACGAAAGGGCTTGATTGGATCGGAACAGCAATGGGTGCTTTAGAAGATGCTGCAACGGTTGATGAACAATTCAAAGAATCATCTGAGGCAGTGACAACTGCGTTTTATGCATTACAGGATGCAGCCTATCAGGTCAAAAATGTGTTAGATGAATTGGAATTTGACCCTGCACGTTTAAACGAGGTTGAGCAGCGTTTAGCGTTGTTGCAAACTTTAAAACGCAAATATGGAACGACAGTGGAAGAGATTTTGGCTTATTATGAAAAAATTAAAAACGAGTTAAATGAGCTGTTGAATCGTGATGAGATTTTGCAGGTGAAAGAACGACGTGTATTAGAGATGGAAGCTGTACTCAATGAGCTGGCTAGTGAACTTTCAACTGTACGTAAAGCTGCAGCTCAACAATTGAGTGAAGCAATTATGGCAGAGCTACGTGAATTACATATGGAAAAAGCAAAATTTATTGTCAATTTCGATGAATTACCCTATTTCGATGCCAATGGGAAAGATCAAATTATCTTCTACATTTCCACAAACGTTGGGGAACCACCAAAGTCTTTACCGAAAATTGCATCAGGTGGAGAATTATCACGAATGATGCTTGCGTTGAAAACCATTTTCTCTTCTTCCAATGGAATTACTTCCATTATCTTTGATGAGGTGGATACAGGTGTCAGTGGTCGTGTTGCGCAGGCAATTGCAGAGAAAATTGCCGCGATTTCTGTTAATTCTCAAGTTTTATGTATTTCACATTTACCTCAAGTTGCAGCGATGGCTGATCATCATTACTTCATTAAAAAAGAAGTCGAGCATGATCGAACGTTTACTTCCTTATCAGAAATTAATCAAGATGCTCGAATAGAGGAAGTTAGCCGTATGATGTCTGGAACGGAAATTACAGCGTTAACACTACAGCATGCCACGGAGCTTTTAAAAATGGCAGATGAACGAAAAAAACAAATGCGTTAACCATTATTCCAGAAACAGTTTCAGCTGTTTCTGGCTTTTTTCATTTTGCGCAAATATTTACCGCTTATAAGAACGTCACAACAACACATAGTAAAAAGACAAAAATGAAAAGGAGGTGTCGTATGAATCGTCATTGGCGTCAATTAGTCATTTTGCCTATGCTCATCTTTTTATTAGTGTTGCCTATACAAGCTTTAGCCGCCAAAAAGCTTATACCAATGGGCGAAGCAATTGGAATTCAACTTCAATTGTCCCATGTATTTGTCGCACACGATGTACTGTTAGCTTCCAATCAGTGGATGAAAGGAGGCGCTGTTATTGAAAAAATAAACGATATACCAGTAAAATCTCTTGCTGATGCCAAGCAGGCTGTGGCAAAAGATGGCCAACAGACATGGACGATCAATAGTGAAGGCCAACAAATTACATTGGAATTACAAAACCAAGAAGCAGAGCATGTCATTTCCTTTTTAAAAGATGAAACAGATGGAGTAGGAACACTGACTTATATTGATCCAGAGACAAAAAATTACGGTGCACTAGGTCATCAAATTGTCGATTCAACCCTACAAGAAGCCCCTGTTTTTAGAGCTGGCTCCATTTTTTTAGCTTCTATTCAGCAAATCCGAAAAAGCACACCAGGCCAACCTGGCTATAAAATTTCCTCCATTGAAAAGCATCAAGAACGTCTAGGTAGTATAGATAAAAATACTATTTATGGTATTTTTGGCCGCTGGGAAGACGGTTATCAACAAAGATTACCCAAAGCGATAGAAATTATGCATGAAAAAGATATAAAAACGGGGAAAGCTGAAATCTATACAGCCATTGAAGGCAGTAAGGTGGAAACCTTTTCAATAGAAATTACCAAAGTGGAAAATGAACGCCTTGAATTTATAGTATCTGACGAGAAGCTCATTGAAAAAACAGGTGGCATTTTGCAGGGAATGAGTGGCAGTCCTATTATCCAAGACGGTCGTTTTGTCGGTGCTGTGACACATATGTTTGTGGAGGAGCCGAAAAAAGGTGCAGCGCTAACAGTAGCGGAAATGTTAAGAAGGTCTTCATAAAAAGGTATGAAAGGTAAAAATCCGTTTAATTTTCCCCAGGCAGGACAAAAGCCGCGGGAAACTACACGGATTTTTTACCCTTATTTCATCGAATCCAACATGTATTTCCGATAATTTCCTGAAGAAGGCATGATATTTAAAAAAACTGTAGTTTTATCTACTAAATTTATCTAAAATAAGTTATAAGAGCATTCGACAAGTCGCGTCATTTAGCGTAACTTGTCGATATTAAAAGAAAGTATCGGACTACATACTCATTTTTGGAAATAGAAAAGGTTTTTAAAACAAAAATGTCGAAAATTCCACAGTGTGCCAAAAACGGCATTTAGGGGTTTAGGTTATCGCTTTGAGGTGTTCAAAGCAAGTCCAGAAGGAGGAATTGAAATGACAAAGGTAAAAGTAGCGATTGCAGATGATAATCGTGAGTTATTAAAAACAATGGAGCANNATGCCTCATCTTGACGGTTTAGCTGTATTAGAGTCCATGTATCAAAATGAGAAAATGTCATCAATTCAAGTCATTATGCTAACGGCTTTTGGCCAAGAGGATGTCATGAAACAGGCGGTGGATTTAGGAGCTTCTTATTTCATGCTAAAGCCCTTTGAATTCGACCAATTGGTACAAAAGATTTTACATTGTGCTGGACAGAAGGCGACACTTCCGAAAAAGACAAGCGTATTACAACCGACAGTACCTCAAAAATTAAATCAGCATCAATTAGACAGTACGATTACAGCCATCATCAAAGAAATCGGTGTACCTGCACATATTAAGGGCTACTCCTATTTGCGTGAAGCCATTCAAATGGTCTTTGAGGATATTGAATTATTAGGATCTGTGACAAAAATTTTATATCCAGAAATCGCTAAAAAATTTAATACGACACCATCCCGCGTGGAACGTGCGATTCGTCACGCCATAGAGGTAGCCTGGAATCGTGGCAATTATGAATCCATTTCGTCAATGTTTGGCTATACAGTCCATCACTTGAAATCCAAACCAACAAATAGCGAATTCATCGCCATGATCGCAGACAAAATTCGTATTGATATGATGGCTAGCTAGTACCGATATATATCATTAACATATACAGCAATTATACTTCGCATAGTATAGCGCCTTTTTAAATCTATAGTTTAAAGGGGCGCTTTTTTTGTTACTTGAACAAATACTGTGGAAATTTCTGTGGCTGACCTTTAACATTGAAATCGTTAAAAGAACGTTAAATCAGCTAAAAAACACGATATATACATGTATAGTGGATTTAACGTCATATTCTAAAGATGAAGAGTAAAATCATTTGAGACCTTTCTACAAACTTATAGTAGGTGATTACAATAAAAAGTATAAATTTTCAATTAGAGGGAATGAATTCGCTCGAAATCACACAGATAACAGAAGAGCTATTTGAGGTGCGTTTAGCATTCGATGGTAAAATAAGTATGCAATATATGAATCGACAGCAATTGATACAACTAGGTTCTACTTTCCGAATTGAAAGGAATATCAATACACCGTTAGTTAAAAAGACCTATTTAGACCTATAGTTTAGTGGGAAGCACCCGTGGATACCTGTACTTGGAAGATGATATATTCAAAATAGCCTGATGGAATTACTTTGAATTTATCGGTAATTTTAATAAAAAAACTCAAAAACAAACAATTTATTAGTACTAAATATCTATAATCTTTTAGGGTAAATAAAATATTGTCTTATATTTTAATGATTAAGTGGTACTATTTTCTTTCTCGGTAGTGACAATGGTCTCTAAACAAATGTAAGTGGATTGTATATACTTACATATAGAGGGAAGGAGGAGGTAGCTTGATTCTAGTTCGAAATGAAAACTTCGAAATTTCTGAGGAAAATGGCAAGGTATTTATGCTTACTTTTAGCGCAGGTTTCCCATTAAAAGAATTTGATAGCATCCTACGTAGTCATCCACGACTGAAATTATCTAATTTTTCAATTTTAAAAAATGTGTTATCAACCCAGAATACCAATCCTGTTGAAATTGGACGCTGGCTTCCGAACATTGAAGCAGAAGTGGCACGTGATAAGATGTCAGCCTCTGTTTTTATATATGAAACGCATGATTATATTCAAAATAATAAAGAAAAATTAACACAACAAATCCGAGAAACACTCAATGAAAATGGAATTATACATGGCATATTAGATTTTGATATATTGAAGGCTGAACCAGGAAAAGCATTCTTAATTGCTCAAGGTGAGCAACCTATAGCAGGAATAGATGCACAAATTACATACTTACCTAAACCCGAGAGAAAGCCAGTCATTCGTGAAGACGGTAAAGCGGATTACTATGATATGAATTTTATTTCGGAAATTTCAGAAGGCTCTTGGCTAGGTGAAAAGATTCCTGCTACATTAGGTAAACCAGGGAAAAATGTGCTAGGTCAAGAAGTTGCTGCTGTACCTGGACGAGATTATCCTATCAAATATGATACAAAATCTGCCTATGAAGTGGAAGAAGACGGAAAAATCGTCATTCGCTCGAAAATTGCTGGCGTTTTAGATGATGTCAAAGGCATGATTGGTGTAAACAGGCACCTTCCTATAAATGGTGATGTAGGAGTAGAAACAGGTAACCTTGAATTTAATGGTTCACTTAGTATTAAAGGTACAGTAACAAATGGCTATACAGTTATTGCGACTGGAGATATTTCCATTGAAGGAGCTGAGGGTGTAAGCGGTGCCAAGCTTATTAAATCCATTGAGGGTGATGTATATATTCGTGGGGGCATCTTTGGTCTTGGTTCAACAGTGGTAGAAGCAGGTGGCAATATATTTGTTAAACATGTAAATGAAGCAAATTTATTTGCAGCTAATAGTATTCATATTGGTTTTTACGCACTAGGTTCACAACTTTCTGCTCATTCAATATATGTGGATGAACGAAAAGGTAAAATTATTGGGGGACGTGCAGTAGCTAAAAATACGATTGTTACGGCCATTTCAGGAAACCGATTAGAGCGTCGAACAGATTTAATAATAGAAAGTATTAATAAGCAGGAAAATAACACCGTGATGCAGGAAAAAGCAGCACAGCTAAAACAATTGCAAACAGAGATTTCCGCACACGAGAATAGCATGAAAAATTTATTACCTTTTCTCAATCAAATGTCCAAAGAACAATCAGCGTCATTTGAGGTAACAAAACAAGCCTTAACTAAATTAAAGGCTGAAGCGATTACATTAGATCGTGAAATAAAACTATTAATGGATGAAATGCGTCATGTAGGGAAAGAAGAGATTATTGTGACAAAAGAGGCGCACCCTGGAACTTATATTCAAATTGGTAGAAAATCATCTTTATTAAGCAAAATGACGAATGGTAAATTCCTACTAGAATTTGGTGAGTTAAATGTCTAAGGCAGCTTTTATCCCTGTTTTTGCACATCGAGGTGCTTCTGCTTATGCATTAGAGAATACCTTTCAAGCTTTTGAAAAGGCATTAGAGCTAGGTGCTGATGGGATTGAACTAGATATTCAATTCTCAAAAGATGGATTACCTGTAGTGTATCATGATCCACAATTATCGAGGTTAGTAGGCACCAATAAATTGGTGAGCGATTGTACGATGGAGGAGCTTCTGCGCTTTAAACTTGGCAAGCCTTGGAGACGTCTATTTTCGTCCTATAAAATGCCAGCGTTTGAGGCAGTTTTAGCATGGGCAAATATACAGCAGATGCCGTTGAATATTGAATTAAAATCAACGATCTTGGACAATAAGAGTGGGCTAATTCATTTTCTTGGAGGCTTGGCTCTGCCAAAAGGTAGTCATTTTTCATCCTTTCACTATGAGCTTTTAGAGATCGTAAAAAAGCATAGACCTGAATTTGAAACGGCCCTTATTGCTACGAAAAAAATAAAATGGGATCTTCTAGCTGATTATAAAGCGGCTGATAGTGTGCATATGCATAAAAGGTACTACAAACCAAGATATTTGGAGGCCTGTGTTACAAGTGAAAAAGCATGTCGTTTTTATGCTATTGATGGCACGGAACCATTTTTAACTAATCCGCACCCTTCTGTTATTGGTTGGATTACGGATTATCCTGATAAAGTTATCACATCTCAGCAGCGGATATAAAAAGAGCTATCCAGTAAGTCTTGCATGACTTATTTGGATAGCTTTTTTTATTTTTTTTGGAAGCGTGGTGCTACTTTTCCGTTTTTTCGATCGCGATGCAGTAAAAATCCAGCGAAAAAACCAAAGCCTATGACGAAGAAAATGACACCAACTACAAATTGCAGCCATAAAAATGGGAATGGTGAAATAAGCTTACCAAATAATGTATCACGCATAAATTTAATGCCACCTGCAGCCATAAGACCTGGAATAAGCATTACAATAAATGCAGCTAAACGGGCCATGTATACCCCTCCTTATTCCTATGATTAATTTTACCTGTGGATGGGGGAATGTCAAGGAAGGGTATAAACCAATATAATATTTTTAGCTAAAAACGTGACAGGACAGAAAGTAGCAATTGTAACTGAATGTTTAGAAAATTCTTACTTAAATAAGAATATGTAATAATAGTTGCGAAATTGTGAATTTGTCAGTATTGTAAAAATAAGTGGAGCAATATTATCCATTACTAAACAATTTCTTCTTTAAGTATTAGGGTCTAAACACCTACTACCGAATAGGAGCTCAGAATTTGCTGAGTGAGGACGCTATGAAGATTAGATTGTTAGATAAAACTTGATTGGATGGGCATTTGGGGATGCACTTTCCAAAGCAAAGGGGCGAGTTTCATGGAAATCTTCAAGTATATGGAAAAGTATGATTACGAACAATTGGTATTTTGCCAAGATGAAGCATCAGGGTTAAAAGCGGTTATCGCTATCCATGATACAACACTTGGACCAGCACTAGGTGGAGCACGTATGTGGACGTATGCGTCGGAAGAAAATGCAATTGAAGATGCATTACGTTTAGCACGAGGAATGACTTACAAAAATGCTGCAGCTGGTTTAAACCTTGGCGGTGGAAAAACGGTCATTATCGGTGACCCATTTAAAGATAAAAACGAAGAGATGTTCCGTGCGTTAGGTCGTTTCATTCAAGGATTAAATGGCCGCTATATTACAGCTGAAGATGTAGGTACAACGGTATCAGATATGGATTTAATCCATGAAGAAACAAATTATGTAACAGGAATTTCTCCTGCATTCGGTTCTTCAGGTAACCCATCTCCAGTAACAGCTTATGGTGTTTACCGTGGTATGAAGGCAGCTGCAAAAGAAGCATTCGGTTCAGACTCACTAGAAGGATTAAAAGTTTCTGTACAGGGTCTAGGAAATGTAGCCTACAAGCTTTGCGAGTATTTACATAATGAAGGGGCAAAACTTGTTGTAACAGATATCAATCAGGCAGCTATTGATCGAGTTGTTAATGACTTCGACGCGATTGCAGTGGCACCAGATGAAATCTATGCGCAAGAAGTAGATATCTTCTCACCTTGTGCATTAGGGGCAATTTTAAATGATGAAACAATTCCGCAATTAAAAGCGAAAGTGATTGCTGGATCTGCAAATAACCAATTAAAAGATTCACGTCATGGTGACTACCTACATGAATTAGGTATCGTCTATGCACCAGATTATGTAATCAATGCTGGTGGCGTTATTAACGTTGCGGATGAATTATATGGCTATAATCGTGAACGTGCAATGAAACGCGTTGATGGCATTTATGATAGTATTGAAAAAATCTTTGCTATTTCAAAACGAGATGGCATTCCAACATATGTGGCAGCGAACCGCTTAGCTGAGGAACGTATCGCTCGCGTAGCAAAATCGCGCAGCCAATTTTTAAAAAATGAAAAAAATATTTTACACGGTCGCTAATTTAGACAGTTGATACATGAAGAGAAGTCGCATTGTCGACTTCTTCTATTTTCAACAAAGAAATTAGGGCTTTAATGAAGTAAAGCTAAAGTTTTTCTAAAGCACTGACTGTTAAAAAATCACGTGGTTATTGTTTAATAGAATCCTTTAGCACTTTTCTCAATAGGGGGAATAAACATGGCTCAAAATTATGATGTTGTCATTTTAGGTGGAGGTACAGGTGGATATGTTGCAGCCATCCGAGCTGCTCAGCTAGGCTTAAAAACAGCCATTGTAGAGCGTGAGCGTTTAGGAGGTACATGCTTGCATAAAGGCTGTATTCCAAGTAAAGCGTTACTCCGAAGTGCCGAAGTATATCGTATGGCTAATAAAACAGCTAGCGAATATGGTGTCGATATTGAAGGTGTAACATTACAATTTGACAAAGTTCAAGCTAGGAAACAAGCAATCGTTGAGCAATTAAGCCAAGGTGTGAATACACTGATGAAAAAAGGTAAAATAGATGTTTATCATGGTACAGGGCGAATTTTGGGTCCATCTATTTTCTCACCTATGCCTGGTACAATATCTGTAGAAATGTCCAATGGCGATGAAAATGAAATGCTTGTGCCTACGAATGTTGTCATTGCAACGGGCTCAAAGCCTCGTGGTATGGCAGGGTTAACGATAGATGGGCAATATGTGCTGAATTCAGACCACGCATTACAGTTAGAAAGTTTACCAAAGTCACTCCTAATCGTTGGTGGTGGTGTTATTGGAATTGAGTGGGCATCTATGCTATGCGATTTTGGTGTATATGTAACAGTAGTAGAATATGGTCCATCCATTTTACCAGCTGAAGATGCGGACATCGTTAAAGAAGTGACGAAACAACTTGAGAAACGAGGCGTTCGTATTGTTACGAATGCTCGCTTAGATACAAATACATTCAAAATTGAAAATGATAACGTTTTCATTTCTGCGCAAGTGAATGAAAAAGAAGAAGTTTTTGAGGCTGATAAACTATTACTTTGTGTAGGACGTGAGGCGAATACGCAAGGTATTGGTCTAGAAAATACAGAGATTGAAGTGGAAAATGGCTTTATTAAAGTGAATGGTTCCTATCAAACGAAAGAGTCTCATATGTATGCCATAGGAGATGTGATTGGTGGCTTACAATTAGCGCATGTTGCTTCTCATGAAGGGCTTTCAGCTATTGAGCATATAGCAACAGGGAAAACCGAGACATTGGATGCACTAAAAGTACCGAAATGTGTTTATTCCTATCCAGAAGTTGCTAGCATTGGATTAACAGAAAGTGCTGCTAAAGAACAAGGATTTTCATTAAAGATTGGTAAATTCCCGTTTAAGGCCATTGGTAAAGCATTAGTAAATGGAGAGACAGAAGGCTTTGTCAAAATTATTGCTGATGAAGAAACAGATGATATTTTGGGTATTCATATGGTAGGGCCTCATGTAACAGATTTAATTGGTGAAGCATCCTTAGCAAAAGTGTTAGATGCAACACCATGGGAAATTAGTCAGGCAATTCATCCACATCCATCCTTAAATGAGGTGTTAGTGGAATCTGCTCTAGCAGTGGATGATCGCGCTATCCATTTTTAATTTTCTGAATTTCATAACTAACATATCCAAATGTGGGGATATAGGATAAGATAGTTATTTCTCTATAATACGAAAGGGGTGTTCGTATGCAAGATGTTCAAATCAAACATGAAGATTTAGGTTTGTCAAATGAAGATGTACTTGCTATGTTCGAAACAATGTTAATGGCCAGAAGACTGGATGAGCGTATGTGGTTGTTAAACCGTTCTGGTAAAATTCCGTTTGTAATTTCCTGTCAAGGTCAAGAGGCGGCACAGGTTGGAGCAGCCTTTGCACTGGATAAAAGTAAGGATTATATTGCACCTTATTATCGTGATATGGGTGTTGTTTTACATTTTGGTATGACACCAAGAGAACTGATGCTATCTGCGTTTGCTAAAGCAGAAGATCCAAACTCTGGTGGCCGTCAAATGCCAGGCCACTTTGGTCAAAAGAAAAATCGTATTTTAACAGGTTCATCTCCTGTTACGACTCAAGTTCCACACGCAGTGGGCGTTGCACTTGCAGGACGTCTACAAAATGAAGATTTTGTTTCTTTCGTTACGCTTGGTGAAGGTTCATCCAACCAAGGAGACTTCCATGAAGGAGCGAACTTTGCAGGTGTGCATAAGCTACCAGTCATTATTATGGTAGAAAACAATCAATATGCGATTTCTGTGCCAGTAGAGCGTCAACTAGGCTGTGCAAAAGTATCTGATCGTGGGATTGGCTATGGAATGCCAGGAGTGACCGTGGATGGGAAAAATCCGTTACAAGTGTATAAAGTGGTGAAAGAGGCTGCAGATCGTGCACGTAATGGGGAAGGTCCAAGCTTAATCGAAACAGTCACTTATCGTTTAACAGCCCATTCTTCAGATGATGATGACCGTCAATACCGTACGGCTGAAGATATTGCAGAAGGCAAAGCAAAGGATCCAATTGTATTATTTGAAAAGTATTTAATGGATAGTGGCGTGATGACGGACGCGATACGTACTGAAATCGAAGAGCGTGTTATGGCAGAAGTAAATGAAGCAACTGATTATGCTGAAGCGGCTCCATATGCACAACCAGAGCATGCACTTAAATATGTTTATGCACCAGTGGACGGAGGTGACATGTAATGGCAGTAATGTCTTATATTGATGCGATTACATTAGCAATGAAAGAAGAGATGGAACGTGACGAACGAGTTTTCATTTTAGGAGAGGACGTTGGTCGTAAAGGTGGTGTATTCAAAGCCACTACTGGGCTATACGATCAATTTGGTGAATACCGCGTGCTTGATACACCGCTTGCAGAAAGTGCAATAGCTGGTGTGGGTATTGGTGCTGCGATGTACGGTATGCGTCCGATTGCTGAAATGCAATTTGCTGATTTTATTATGCCAGCTGTCAATCAAATCGTCTCAGAGGCAGCCAAAATTCGTTACCGTTCTAATAATGACTGGACTTGTCCAATGGTCATCCGCGCACCTTTTGGCGGAGGTATTCACGGGGCACTTTATCATTCACAATCCGTTGAAGCACTTTTTGCTGGTACACCTGGTTTGAAAATTGTCATTCCATCAACACCGTATGATGCAAAAGGCTTATTGAAAGCTGCTATTCGTGATGAAGATCCAGTATTATTTTTCGAACATAAACGTGCCTATCGTTTAATTAAAGGGGAAGTACCACTAGATGATTACACATTGCCAATTGGTAAAGCAGATGTAAAACGTGAAGGAGATGACGTGACAGTCATTACCTATGGTTTAGCAGTCCACTTTGCTTTACAAGCGGCAGAACGCCTAGCTGCGGATGGTATTTCCGCTCATATCCTTGACTTGCGTACAGTTTACCCTCTGGATAAAGAAGCGATTATTGAGGCTGCAAGTAAGACAGGTAAAGTATTGCTTGTCACAGAGGATAATAAAGAAGGTAGTATCATGAGTGAGGTTGCTGCAATTATTGCAGAACATTGTTTATTTGAGCTTGATGCACCAATTCAACGTCTAGCGGGACCTGATGTGCCAGCCATGCCATATGCACCAACGATGGAGAAATATTTTATGATTAATCCTGATAAAGTGGAACGTGCTATGCGAGAACTTGCTGCGTTCTAATAGATTACAACAAGGCTGAACGAAAAAATAAAAGCCTCAGACGGAACAACAGATTTTGACTTTGCACATATGAAAGTCAAAATCTGTCTAAATGCCTATCTACGTTTAATGTTTTTAGCGCTGCATCAGGTACAATGACGCCTAGGCTTAATTGATGGGAGGAATAAAAGATGTCGGTTCAAAATATTACAATGCCACAGCTCGGCGAAAGTGTAACAGAAGGTACAATTGAAAAATGGCTTGTAAAGCCTGGAGATACAGTTAAAAAGTATGATCCATTAGCAGAGGTTGTTACTGATAAAGTAAATGCTGAAATCCCGTCATCATTTGAAGGGGTTATCACGGAGCTACTTGCGCAAGAAGGTCAGACATTACCAGTTGGAGCAGTCGTTTGCTCGATTGAAATAGCGGGAGAAGGTGAATTACCAGCACCACCACCTGAAAAAAAATCAGCGGTAAGTACGGCTATTTTAAATGCAGGTGTTCAAAAGAAACAGGAGGCACCACAGCAGGTAGCAGCTCCAGTATCTGCACCAAAAGAGGCACGTACGGGTAAAGTACGTTATTCACCAGCTGTTCTTCGACTTGCACAGGAGCATGATATAGCTTTAGACCTTGTAACAGGTACTGGCGAGGGTGGTCGTATTACACGAAAAGACCTGTTAAAGCTCATTGAAACAGGTAATATCCCAACGGCAAATGATGTAGCACAAGCAGCTCCAACCGTTCAAACGACATCAGCACCTACAGCAGCTTCTGCACCACAGCAACAAGTGGAAAAAGCAGCTGCACCTGTACAACCTATTCATCCAGGAGATATCGAAATTCCAGTGACGAAGATCCGTCGTGCCATTGCGAATAATATGGTGAAAAGTGTACATGAAGCGCCGCATGCTTGGATGATGATGGAAGTGGATGTAACAGATTTAGTGACTTATCGTGATAGCTTAAAGAATGAATTTAAGCAAAAAGAAGGCTTTAATCTTACATATTTCGCCTTCTTTGTAAAAGCGGTTGCTCAAGCTTTAAAGGAATTCCCAATGCTGAATTCGATGTGGGCGGAAGATAAAATCATTCAAAAACATGACATCAATATTTCGATTGCAGTAGCAACGGATGATGCCTTATTTGTACCTGTTATAAAACACGCAGATGAAAAATCCATTAAAGGAATTGCGAAAGAAATCAATGAACTGGCTATCAAAGTTCGTACAGGAAAATTAGCAATGGATGACATTACTGGTGGTACATTTACAGTGAATAATACAGGTGCATTTGGCTCTGTTCAATCAATGGGCATCATCAATTACCCACAAGCAGCGATTCTACAAGTGGAAAGTATTGTAAAAAAACCTGTTGTTTTACCAGGTGGAATGTTTGCTGCACGTGATATTGTGAATTTATGTTTATCATTAGATCATCGTGTGCTTGATGGACTTGTCTGTGGTAAATTCCTAAATAGAGTAAAAGAAATACTCGAAAATACAAATAAATCTTCAACGTCAGTCTACTGATGACTTGTCGGAAACCTGCTGTATAAGGGTTTCCGATTTTTTTTATGCTTTTCGAGTCGCAATTTGTCATGTAGAATAACAAATAGAAACTACTAAGGGGGGAAGCTGATTAAGCGTCCGCATGTCAAACAACATGAAAAATATTGAATTTGAAATACCAGCCTATTCAGACTGGCAAGATGCAGCAATCAAAGCTTTAAAAGGGAAACCATTTGAGTCACTATTCACAAAAACAAATGAAGGTGTTACACTACAGCCGCTTTACACGCAAGAAAGTTTAGTAGCTAAGCTTGGAGAAGAGCTTGATTTACAAGTTGCCACAATCCGTTCCCTACAAAATGATCAAGTATTTCAGGTGGCACAACAAATTCACGCTGATTCAAGCGAAGCTTTTTTTGCACAGCTTGAGGATAGTCTAGCTCGAGGCAATGAAGTTATTACGATTGATAGCCGAGTGAGCTTTGCTTGGACAGAAGAAGTATTGGTCAAATTAGCATCATATTTCTCAGAATATTCGTTTAAAATTACTATTGAAAATTCAAAAGACCCATTATTAGCAGTATTCGACAACATTCCAGTAGATCAACAAGAAGCCATTAAAGGTTACATTATTTCAAAAGACCCTATCACTTTGACTGCATTTCCGAACGTGCGCTCAGTCAGTGCAGACACAACGGTTTATCATAATGAAGGTGCTAACGCTATACAAGAATTAGCCTATGCACTTGCATTAGCAGCCAAATTTGCAGAACAAGAAGAAAGCTTTGAAGCGTTCTCGAAGAAATTCTTTGTATCATTTGCCATTGATACACAATTCTTTACGGAGATTGCAAAGCTACGTGCTTTTAAAGTACTTTGGAAAGCGTTCTCATCCGCTTATGGCGTAACAGATCATATCAAAATCCCTACTGTTGCTGAAACATCATTAAGAAGCTTTTCTAAATTAGATGTGTATGTAAATTTATTACGCTCTTCAAATGAAGCGCTTTCTGGTTTAATCGGTGGTGCTGATCTCTTTACGGTTCATCCACATGACGTGTTAACAAAACCTACGGATCAATCCATTCGTATCGCTCGTAATGTATCATTAATTTTAAGAGAAGAAACAAATGTCTTAAAAGTAAAAGATCCAGCAGGGGGCTCTTACTTTATCGAGTCGTTAACAGCAGATTTTGTGAAAGAAGCATGGGCACTATTTTTAGACATCCAGGCAGCTGGCGGTATCGATGAATATACAGCCTCTGGCAAGCTTGCAGAAGAAGTGGAAGCATCCTATCAAAAACGCATCAAAGCTGCCCAAACACGTAAGCAATCATTAATTGGAACGAATATTTATGCTAATCCAGCTGATATTCTTGAACAGGATACAAATCCATTATTTGCTGATATTAAGCGTATCGCTGCTCCATTTGAGGACTTACGTGCAGACATGACAGCAGCAGATGTAAAAACAGGTATTTTAGCATTAGGATCATTAAAAAGCTCTAAACCACGCGCAGATTTTGTAGCGGGCTTCTTAAACACAGTGGGTCTTGTACCAGAAAAAAGTGAGCCAGTGACAACTGTAGAAGAGGCAGTAGCTTGGCTGAAGGCGACAGAGGCTAAGTATGTAGTGATTGCAGGCAATGATGATGATACAAAAGCATTTGTATCAGCCATTTTAGCTGAAAAACCAGCGAATGTGCTTGTAGATGTAGCGGGCAAATTTAAAGACGAAGAAGAAGCATGGTTAGCAAATGGCTTAAACGGCTTTATTTTCGCAGGACAAAACATCATTGAAAAATTACAGTCCGTGTTTGCGAGCATGAAGGAGGTCCAACGATGAGCAAGCCAAATTTTAATGCAGTAGAAATAGAAAAGGTTTTAACAGCTGAAGCACCTCAAGCGTCTGAAGACAAGTTCATGACAAATGAGGGGATTGAAATTAAAGATATTTACACAAAAGAAGATATTAAAGAGGCTAAACATCTAAATGATGTGGCAGGGATTGCACCCAACACACGTGGACCATACCCTACTATGTATGTAGCACGTCCATGGACGGTTCGGCAATACGCTGGTTTCTCAACTGCTGAAGAATCCAATGCCTTTTACAAACGAAATTTGGCCATGGGACAAAAAGGTCTTTCTGTCGCGTTTGATTTAGCAACACACCGAGGCTATGACTCTGATCATCCACGTGTAACAGGGGATGTAGGAAAAGCTGGGGTTGCGATTGACTCAGTTGAGGATATGAAAATCCTTTTCGATCAAATCCCGTTAGACCAAATGTCTGTCTCAATGACAATGAATGGTGCCGTATTACCCGTCCTTGCATTCTATATTGTAGCAGCAGAAGAACAAGGGGTAACGCCAGATCAATTAGCTGGTACCATTCAAAATGATATTTTAAAAGAATACATGGTGCGTAATACATATATTTACCCACCAGCTATGTCAATGAATATCATTGCAGATATTTTTGAATATACAGCGAAGTATATGCCAAAATTTAACTCTATTTCAATTTCGGGTTACCATATTCAAGAAGCAGGCGCAACAAATGACATTGAGCTTGCCTATACATTAGCAGATGGCTTGGAGTATGTACGAACAGGATTAAAAGCAGGCATTGATATTGATGCATTTGCACCTCGCTTATCGTTCTTCTGGGCAATTGGTATGAACTATTACATGGAAGTTGCTAAAATGCGTGCAGCACGTCGTATTTGGGCACAAATGATGTCTACGTTTAACCCGAAAAATCCAAAGACATTAGCATTACGTACGCACTCCCAAACATCTGGCTGGTCATTAACTGAGCAAGATCCATTTAACAATGTTGCACGTACTTTAATCGAAGCAAATGCCTCTTCGATGGGACATACGCAATCCCTTCATACAAATGCATTAGATGAAGCGATTGCACTTCCAACAGATTTCTCAGCACGTATCGCGCGTAATACACAGTTATTTTTACAAGAGGAAACAGCGATGACAAAAGTCATTGATCCTTGGGGTGGTTCGTACTACGTAGAGAAATTAACAGAAGAAATTACGAAATCTGCTTGGGCGTTAATCGAAGAAATTGAAGCGCTTGGTGGTATGGCTAAAGCGATTGAAACGGGACTTCCAAAAATGAAGGTTGAGGAAGCTGCAGCAAAACGTCAAGCGAAAATTGATTCTAAAACAGAAACGATTGTTGGCGTGAATAAGTATCGCTTAGCAAAAGAAGAGCCAATCGATATTTTAGATATCGATAATACCATTGTTCGTCAAAAACAAATTGAACGTTTAGAAGCGATGAAGGCAGCTCGTGATGAAGCGGAAGTTCAAAAACATTTAGCTCGCTTAACGAAGGCGGCTCAAGATGGAGAAGAAAACCTGCTAGCGGTAGCAGTGGATGCAGCGCGCGCTCGTGCTTCTTTAGGTGAAATATCTGATGCGATTGAAGCAGTTTCTGGTCGTCATAAAGCGGTCATTCGTTCGATCTCTGGTGTTTACTCTGCAAACTTCTCTGATGAGGAGCAAATTGCGGAAGTGAAACAAATGACAGAAGAATTCCTTGAAAATGAAGGTCGTCGTCCGCGTATTTTAGTTGCTAAAATGGGACAAGATGGACATGACCGTGGTGCAAAGGTTGTCGCAACTGGTTATGCAGATTTAGGCTTTGACGTAGATATTTCTCCATTATTTATGACGCCTGCTGAGGCTGCTCAAATGGCTGTTGAAAATGATGTTCATGTTATTGGTGTGTCTTCACTAGCAGCAGGACATAAAACATTAGTGCCTGAATTGATAGCTGAGCTTGAAAAACTAGGTCGTGAAGATATTATCATTATTGTGGGTGGTGTTATACCAGCACAAGATTATGATTTCCTTTATAATGCTGGTGCAGTAGCCATTTTCGGACCAGGTACAGTGATTCCTGTATCCGCACAAAAAATTATTGAAGAAATCTACAAACGTTTAGGCTATGAGGAAGTGTCTGAATAATGGACAAAAATAAAGGAATGGAAGAAAGTGCGCTATTTGTCATGGACGGAGTAGAGGCGACTCACGACGGGATGCAATATGGTACACCCAAAAAGTTCCGAAAGAAAAAGGCAGACACTCTAAATGTAGGAGAGCTTGCACAACAAGTACGTGCGGGCTCTCGCACACATTTATCAAAAGCCATTACCCTCATTGAAAGTTCAAACGCTACCCATAAAGTACAGGCACAAGAACTATTGCAGGAGCTTCTTCCACATACAGGCAATAGTATCCGAATTGGCATAACAGGTGTGCCTGGGGCAGGAAAAAGCTCATTCATAGAGGCTTTCGGTACTATGCTTTGTGATATGGGGAAACGAGTTGCTGTTCTTGCCATTGATCCAAGTTCTTCTCTATCGGGAGGAAGTATACTTGGCGATAAAACGCGTATGGAAGAGCTCGTTAAGAAGCCTAGTGCATTTGTGCGTCCATCGCCATCGGCAGGTACCCTAGGGGGTGTTCACAAAAAGACACGAGAAACCATGTTAGTTTGTGAGGCAGCAGGCTATGATGTGATTTTAATTGAAACAGTGGGTGTTGGACAAAGTGAAACCTATGTCCGTGGCATGGTTGACTTCTTCCTGCTTCTTGTTTTAACAGGAGCGGGGGATGAATTGCAGGGCATGAAAAAAGGCATTATGGAATTAGCAGATGCAATTGTCGTGCATAAGGCGGATGGTGATAATGTACGTCTAGCTAAAAAAACGGTTGCAGAGTACAAACAAATTTTGCACTTTTTACAGCCTGCTACACCTGGTTGGATGTCAACTGCCATGCCTGTTAGTTCACTAGAAAATCGAGGACTTGATAAGGTTTGGGAAACAATTGGGGAATTCAAGCAAATCGTAGAAGCAAATCACTATTGGGCTACCCGACGCCAGCAACAAACAAAAGAATGGTTCCAATCGATGATTACCGATCATTTAATAGATATCTTTTATGGAAACCCGCAACGTAAAGCACAAGTACAACAGCTTGAACGTCAAATTTTAAGTGGACAGTTGACAGTTACACAAGGTGTGGATCGTTTATTTAGCGAGGAGCAGGAAGACAAGTAAACGAGTCTTATTGAAATCGTAGTAATTTCAACTGAAATGTGTTGAGCAAGTAGGTGCACAAATTGCTTGCAAACTGCTATGATAAGAGATGGATAAGCGTCAAAAATCTACTATCTGAAATATAACTAAATTGGCGCGAACTTGAAAGGAGCTATCGCTATATGAATATGGATTACGATTTATTTATGCAGGAAATTTTAAAAACAGCACGTGCTGAAATTGAGGCAGCTGGTTATGAACAATTAACAACACCAGAAGCTGTAGAAGAGGCGTTTGCTCGTCCAGGTACAACATTAGTAATGGTGAACTCAGTGTGTGGTTGTGCGGGTGGTATCGCTCGTCCAGCAGCAGCACAATGCGTTCATTATGATAAACGTCCAGACCATTTAGTAACAGTGTTTGCAGGGCAAGATAAAGAGGCAACTGCAGCAGCGCGTTACCATTTTGGAGAAGATCATCTACCTTCATCACCATCATTCGTTCTATTAAAAGACGGACAAGTTGTCGCAGAAGTGGGACGCTATGAAATTGAAGGGCATGACCCAATGTCAGTTGTGACAAATTTACAAGCAAACTTTGAAGAATATTGTGACGAGCTTTAAGTCTATTCTTGCATAAGAAAAATCATTTTCAATCAAGTAGAAAAGCCTCATAGATCATGCTATCTATGTAGGCTTCCTACTGATCCTCATGTATAGGTAGTTTCATTATTATTAAAATTTTTGTAATATTGGCTAAATAATTAGCTGAATGAGTGAAGAGTACTAAAGGATGGGAGGCAGTCGGCCTGAAGAAGTTTTCAATCGGCTATCGAACTTTAAAAACAGCAATTGGTGCGGCCATCGCTATTGCCATTGCACAGTATTTTGATTTAGCCTCATATGCATCTGCTGGTATTCTAACCATATTATGTGTGCAGCCAACAAAAAAGAAATCCATTTATGCAGCCTATACACGATTGGTTGCAAGTATTGTAGCAATGCTTTTTGCCTTTGTAAGCTTTGAGTTATTTGCTTATCATCCACTTACACTAGCAGGCATGCTTATACTCTTTATTCCTACTATTGTATCTTTAAAGGTTGCGGATGGATTTATCTCCAGTGTCGTGATTATTATGCATATTTACGCTGCTGAAGGTTATTCATTAACACTTGTTTATAATGAATTAGCGTTGATGGCTATCGGTTATGGAACAGGGATTGCCATTAATATGTATATGCCAGACATTCAAAAGGAATTAAATTACTACAGAGTCAAAATAGAGGAGCTATATAGTAAGATTTTTTTAGAAATTGCCAGCTATTTACGGCAAGGAGATACGTTGTGGAACGGCCAAGAAATTATCGATGCAATCAAAGCACTAGAAGAGGCAAAATCATTAGCGTTTAAAGATGTTCAAAACCATTTTACAAGACGTAAAAATGATTACTATGTATATTTCGATATGCGAGAGCAGCAGCTAGAAATTATCGAAAGAGTGCTACCCAAAGTGACGACATTACCTGTTATAGTACAAGAGGCTGAAATTGTGGCAGATTTTTTACAAGACCTAGGTGAGCATGTTCATTCGGGGAATACGGCTAGTCAGTATCGCGAAAAACTCGAACATGTTAAGCGCGATTTTTCTCAGCTTCCTTTACCACAAAGCCACGAGCAATTTATCGCTCAGGCAGCCCTCTATCAGTTTATAGAGGAAATGGACAGGTATTTAGAAATAAAGCAGTCATTTAAAGGGTTAAAGGCTAAAAAAGAGCGCCCACAGTAGTGTGGACGCCTCGTGCTTTGCCTTAAATTATCATAGATAATCCGAATGCTAGAGATGAGATTAGCATAATTGCGATCATACTATAAATAACGACTTTTTGAAATTTTTTATTACTCATATGCTCGTTCGCTCCTTCTTTTCTTATAAATAGTTTAGCAAATCTGAAAAATTTCTCAAGTAGTAGAGTTTTGACAAAAAAGTCTGTAAAATAGAGTATGTACCATAACAGAAGGAGATGTCACCATGGAGAAAGTAGACCATATTGGGATTGCAGTGCGCGATCTTGATGAACGCATTACATATTATACAGAAACTTTGGGCTTAAAGTTGATGAAAGTGGAAGAAGTAGAATCTCAACAGGTTCGTGTGGCATTTATCGATGCAGGGAACGTGAAAATCGAGCTATTAGAACCAATGAGTGATAAAAGTGCCATACATGGTTTTATTGAAAAACGTGGAGAAGGAATTCATCATGTTGCGTTTGGTGTGACGGGAATTCGTGAACGAATGGCAGAGCTTCGTGAAAAAGGTGTACGTCTCTTATCCGAAGAGCCAGGGCCAGGTGCTGGAGGGGCAGAGGTTGCGTTTATGCATCCTAAATCCTCATTTGGGGTGTTATATGAATTATGTGATAAAAGTGGAAAAGGGGATAAGTGATTAGTATGGATATGTTCGACAAAATCAATGACTTGTATGACCGTAAAACGGTAATTGAACTTGGTGGTGGCTATGATCGCATCGATAAGCAGCATGAGAAGGGGAAACTTACTGCTCGTGAGCGTATAGACTTGTTGCTAGACGAAGGTACATTTTTCGAAATCAACCCATTTATTACACATCGTACAGTAGACTTCGGCATGGAAAAAATGGAGGGACCTGGTGATGGTGTCGTAACTGGATTCGGTAAAATTAACGGACGTCCAGTATACTTATTCTCTCAAGATTTCACAGTGTTTGGTGGGGCGCTTGGAGAAATGCATGCGAAAAAAATGGCAACAGTGATGGATCTAGCTGCTAAAAATGGTACACCATTTATCGGCATCAATGACTCAGGCGGTGCACGTATTCAAGAGGGTGTTCTTTCATTAGATGGCTATGGTCATATCTTCTACCGAAATGCCATTTATTCCGGTGTGATTCCACAAATCTCTGTGATTATGGGACCTTGTGCTGGTGGAGCTGTTTATTCTCCAGCTATTACTGACTTTATTCTAATGGTGGATAAGACATCTCAAATGTTCATTACAGGACCTAAAGTAATCGAAACGGTAACAGGAGAGAAAATTTCTGCTGAAGATTTAGGTGGTTCGAAAGTAAATAATGCGGTCAGTGGGAATGCTCATTTCCGTGCTCCTTCTGAAGAGGCAGCGATTGATGAAATTAAAAAACTATTAAGCTACTTACCACAAAACAATAAAGAAAAGGCGCCTCGTCAAGCTAGACCTGAAGGGGATGACTATCGTCCAGAAATCGTAGATACAGTACCAATCGAAACAACACGTCCATATGATGTACGTAAAGTTGTTGAGCAAGTAGTGGATGAAGGTTCGTTCATGGAAGTACATGCAGAGTTTGCTAAAAACGTAGTTGTCGGTTTTGCACGTATTGCTGGCGAATCAGTTGGGCTTGTTTGTAACCAACCAAAAGTTCTTGCTGGTGGCTTAGATATCGATTCTTCTGATAAAGCTGCTCGTTTCATTCGTACTTGTGATGCATACAATATCCCAATCATCACATTTGAAGACGTTTCTGGCTTCTTCCCAGGTGTTAAACAAGAACATGGTGGTATTATTCGTCATGGTGCGAAAATTCTTTATGCTTACTCAGAAGCGACTGTTCCAAAAATTACAGTGATTTTACGTAAAGCTTATGGAGGCGCTTACGTTGCCTTAAACTCTAAATCAATTGGTGCTGACCTTGTATTTGCATGGCCAAATGCTGAAATTGCTGTTATGGGTGCTGCTGGCGCAGCTAACATCATTTTTGCCCGTGAAATTGCAAAATCAGATGACCCAGAAGCAACTCGTGCAGCAAAAATCGAAGAATATAAAGAGAAATTTGCTAACCCATATGTTGCAGCATCTCGCGGTATGGTAGACGACGTAATCGATCCACGAGATACACGTATCAAGCTGATTCAAGGACTTGATATGCTGTCAAACAAACATGAAACACGTCCAGAGAAAAAGCACGGTAATATTCCTCTATAATAGTCATACAAGCCTAGCAGCTCAAAAGTTGCTAGGTTTTTCATTGCCAAAAAGTGAAACATTTTTGTATGTCATCCGTACTGATAGATATGAGGAGTTGAGATGAATGGAATGGCAGCAATTACAAACAGAGCAAGAAAAGATTCATGCACAACTTAGAAAAGCATCTAGATTAAACGAACAAAATCAGTTAATTGATGGGCAAATTAAACATACACAACAGGAAATAGACACTCATACAGCAGCACTCCACCAAATTCGATCCAAACTTGATAAATTGGATGGTTTCTCGTTTATGAATATGATTCGTACGTGGACAGGGCAACAAGATGAACTGAGGGCAGAAAAAATTGATAAGGCGGCAGTACTTGAATTAAAGCTGAATGAAGCAAAGAAAATGCAAAATGATTTAGCAGAGGACAACGTGCAAGTGATGAATCAGCTTGCCCAGATTGATGAAAATGCGCTACAGCAATCACTTCAACAGGTCTACCTTAAAAAGAAGAAGTATTTACAGATTCATGATGCTGCCCAAGCAGAAAGGCTAGAGCATTTAGCACATGAGGAAATGCTAACAAAGCAGCTCATTAGAGAAATTAAAGAGGCGGAGGAAGCGGGAGAAGTAGCTCTTACAAGGCTAGGGCAAGCAGCAGCTTCATTACATTCGGCCAATGGATATTCCACATGGGATACATTTTTTGGCGGTGGGCTGATTGCTACGCACTTAAAGCATGATGAACTCGATCAGTCTGAAAACTATTTACATAGTGCTCAAATTGCGTTACAACGGTTTCATAATGAATTATTAGATGTTCATGAAATGTCTACGAAATCGCTGCATATTGAAACAGATGGGTTTGTTAAGTTTGCTGATTACTTTTTTGATGATATTTTTTCAGCATGGTCTGTTCATTCTAAAATCTCTACAGCAAGGGAACAGGTCTCGCGTGTTCAAGATGATGTACATAATACGATTTGGCGCTTACAGGATAAACATAATAAAGCTGTCAACTACCTACAATCATTAGAAAAAGAAAAAGAGCTTATTTTCAATGACTAGGGAAAGTCTGAGATTTTTCTCAGACTTTTTATTTTGGTAGTATTGTTCAATGATTTCAACTCTTCTGACGTTGTGCTAAAATGATACATATACTATAACGTGGAAATACACGTAAACTAAGGGAGTTTTACAACATGACAAGTCGTTTAGTAGAAGAGTTTTTTGAGCTCGTACAAATTGATTCGGAAACAAAACATGAACAACTAATAGCACCAATTCTTGTAGATAAGTTAACTGCACTTGGATTTTCAGTGATTCAAGACGATGCACATACGCGTAATGGACATGGGGCAGGTAATATTATTGCCACATTAAAAGGCACATTGGATGTAGAGCCAATCTATTTCACTTCTCATATGGATACTGTCGTTCCAGGAAAAGGCATCAAACCGTCTTTACGTGAAGATGGCTATATCGTATCAGATGGTACGACGATTTTAGGTGCCGATGATAAAGCAGGACTAGCTGCTCTATTTGAGATGGTCAAACGTTTGAAAGAGCAAAATATTGCACATGGCGATATTGAATTTATTATTACGGCTGGTGAAGAAAGTGGCCTTGTTGGCGCTAAAGAGTTAGATCCAGCTAACATTAAAGCAAAATATGGATTTGCGGTTGATAGCGATGGTAAAGTTGGTGGTATCGTGACAGCAGCACCATTCCAAGCGAAAATTTTCACAAAGATTATTGGAAAAACGGCACATGCAGGGGTTGCTCCTGAAAAGGGCATTTCTGCCATAACTGTCGCATCAAAATGCATTGCTCAAATGAAACTAGGTCGTTTAGATGAAGAAACAACAGCGAATATTGGGCGTTTTGAAGGTGGACAAGCGACGAATATTGTTTGTGACGAAGTGACAATCCTTGCAGAAGCACGCTCTATAGACAAAGCTAAATTGGATGCGCAAACAAAGCATATGCAAGATACGTTTGAACAAGTAGCTGCTTCTTTAGGCGCACGTGCAGAGGTAGAAGTGAAGCTAATGTATCCAGGCTTCCGTGTAACGGAATCTGATAAAGTAGTTCAGGTAGCTATGGCTGCTGCACGCAATATTGATCGTACACCGACACTAGGCATTTCTGGTGGAGGCTCAGATGCAAACGTCATCGCAGGCTTTGGTATTCCTACAGTTAATTTATCTGTTGGATACGAGGATATCCATACAACAAATGAAAAAATACCAGTAGAAGAACTTGAAAAATTAGCAGATTTACTAGTAGAAATCGTCAAAGAATCGGCGAAAAACTAACAGTCGAATAAGGATGTGACCCTATGGAAAGTGTCAAAGCAGTCGTTTTTGCTTGTGGGACAGAGGAGTATGCTGTACCTGTGGAGCAAGCGATTTCAATTGAAAAATTAGAGCAAGTAACACCTATTCCTCATTTACCTAACTATCTTCTAGGCTTTACAAGAATTCGCGGTGAGCTTGTACCTGTTCTTGATTTTGAACGCATACTGTACAATCGTTCATCGAATACAGCAACTGCTCGTATCATTGTGTTGAATACAGATGTTGTTAATTATGGATTACTTGTTACAGAAGCACGTGAAATTCTTGATTTCGATGAATCAGTACTTCAGCAATTGGGTCTAGTCAATTATAGTAAAACACGCTATTTTACTGCGGTAGCTAATCTTGAAAATCGAATGATAACATATGTTGATCCAAAAATACTGGTTAATTCATTAGAGGGAATTAGGGAAATTATCGATTATTTACACAAAATGCTTGAAAATGAAAAGGAAAACGTAGAGGCTTAAGTACTCTACGTTTTTTTATGTTTGAATAGTAAATTTAACCTGTATTTTGTCGTTTTTACCTGATCATACATGTGACAATTATGCATTATACCTACAGACAAACAATTACTAACCGCGTATGATAATGATTAAGAAAAAACTGAAAAAGGCAAACTTCACCGAAAGGGAGGGACGCAAAGCCATGAGTCTAAACACTATAATTTCAGTGCAAGATTGTCAGGTTGCCAGGTTCTGTTCTAGGAGCCGTGGCGAGTAGAATGGAGTTAGTTCGTATGAAGAGACAATTAAAAGTATGGACCGCACTAATCGTCATCATGATTAGTTCATTAGCTTTATCAAGTGGAAAGGTTGATGCAATGTCTATACAGGAAAAGGCTACTTGGCTGTGGGATACATCCCTCATCATGGATGACCAAGAAAAAATATTATTATTTTTAGAACATAACGATGTCAATAAAGTTTATCTGCAAATCGATCAAGGCATAGCGAGCAATGACTATAAGCATTTTATTAGTAACGCTTCTCACAGAGGTATTCGCATTTATGCATTGGATGGTGCTGCAAGCTGGGTTTCAGCTGAGGGTAGTCGAAGCCAAGACGAATTGTTTAATTGGTTACATACATATAATGAGAATTCAACTGAATCTGAGCAATTTTCTGGGGTTCATCTTGATGTAGAACCTTATTTAAATAGTGGATGGAGCTTACATCAAGCACAAACGATAGAATCCTATCAAACACTAATAATGAAAGCAAGTGAGAAAGCAAGTCAGTTACAACTTACTTTAGAAGTAGATATGCCATTTTGGTTTGATGAAGTTCAGTATAATAACCAATTTGGAAAAGGGTTATTAGCTGATTGGGTCATTGACCATACGGATAGTGTGACGATCATGGCCTATCGTGATGCTGCAAAAGATATTATCTCTATTGTAGAACATGAAATCGCTTATGCTTCCACTGTGAATAAATCAATTGTAATTGGTGTAGAAACAGGCGCTTCAGAGGAAGGGGAAAATATTACTTTTTATGATAATGGAGAAGCCTTTATGAATGAACAGCTTATACTTGTTCAGCAACATTTTTCAAATAACGATGCTTTTCATGGAGTAGCCATTCATTATGTGGAGAATTGGATGACCATGCGTCCATAAAAAAAGTCCTTCCAGTGTTAAACTGGAAGGGCTTTTCTATTGGTATTAGGACAGTCGACCACTGTAGTCCTCGAATTTAAATTCACGAATGACTTTAATACCTTCTTCATCATTATAAGAAACGATAGATGGTAAGTTGACACCGTTAAACATATGGTTTTTCACCATTGAATAATGAGCCATATCTGTGAATACAAGACGATCACCTGGTTTTAATGGCTGTTCAAACGAATAATCGCCAATCACATCACCAGCTAGACATGTTAGTCCGCCTAAGCGATATGTGTGTGCTAATTCATTTGCTTGTCCAGAACCAATAATCATTGGACGGTAAGGCATTTCAAGTACATCAGGCATGTGACATGTTGCTGATGTATCTAAAATAGCAAGATCCATTCCATTTTCTTGAATATCTAGCACCGTTGCTACTAAATAGCCTGTATTAAGGGCTACTGCTTCACCTGGCTCAAGATAAACAAGCAGGTTATACTTTTCTTGAATATAATTAATGATGTTCACAAGTTTTTCTACATCATAATCATCACGTGTAATATGGTGACCGCCACCGAAGTTTAACCATTTCATTTGGTGTAAAACATCACCAAATTTTTCCTCAACTACTTCAATAATACGCTCTAATGTATCAGAATTTTGTTCACACATCGCATGGAAGTGTAAGCCATCGATACCATCAAGCTGTGATTTATCAAAGTTAGCCAATGTTGTACCAAGGCGAGAGTTTGTGTAACAAGGATCATAAAGAGCTGTTTCAATTTCAGAGTATTCAGGATTCACACGAATACCACATTCAATTGTTTTACCAGCAGATTTAACTTTATCCTTGAACTGAGCCNNGCCAAGACGTGCCTCATGCAGTGAGCTAGATGTAATGCCCGCTAAATATTCCCCTACTAGTGGGAATGTTGAATGCATAGAGAAGCCTTTAAGGGCTAATAAAATGCGGCAGCCTGTTCGATCTTGAATTGATTTTAAAAGCTCAAGATTCTTTGTTAATAATCGCTCATCCACTACATAAGAAGGGGATGGAACTTTTGAAAAATCAATTGGTTTCATCGGCTTAATTCCTTTGCATCTAAATCAAGGTCTAATAATTCTGGGTTATGGCTTTCTTGCCATGGTAGACCCCATTTATTTAGTGCATCCATGAATGGATCTGGATTGAAATCTTCCACATTCCATACACCTGGTTTACGCCATTCACCGTTCATCACAAGCATTGCACCGATCATAGCTGGTACGCCAGTTGTGTAAGAAATCGCTTGTGAACCAACCTCGTTGTAGCACTCTTCGTGGTCACATACGTTGTACACATAGTACGTTTTTTCTTTGCCATCTTTTAGACCGCGAATGATACAACCGATGTTTGTTTTACCTTTTGTACGTGGTCCAAGTGAAGCTGGATCTGGTAATACCGCTTTAAGGAAGTGGATTGGTTGAATCATTTGCCCTTCGAATTCGATTGGCTCAATTGATGTCATACCTACGTTTTCTAACACTTTTAAGTGTGTTAAGTATTTTTCAGAGAACGTCATCCAGAAGCGGATTTGTTTTAAACCTTTGATATTTTTTGCAAGGGATTCAAGCTCTTCATGGTATAGAAGGTAAATATCTTTTGGTCCGATTTCAGGTAGGTTATACACTTCTTTTTTCTCAAGTGGTGCAGTTTCAATCCACTCGCCTTCTTTCCAGTAACGACCATTCGCTGTAATTTCACGAATGTTAATTTCTGGGTTGAAGTTTGTTGCGAAATGATATCCATGATCTCCCGCATTGGCATCCACGATATCGATATAGTGGATTTCATCAAATTCATGTTTTTGTGCATGAGCTGTGAAAACGCCTGTTACACCTGGGTCAAAACCGCTTCCAAGTAATGCAGTTAAGCCA